>QIIJ01000543.1 GCA_003232595.1 Aurantimonadaceae bacterium
ACGGTTGGTAATGACCATCCGATCAATATTGCTTATGGTGCGGACCATTGTTCAGAAATGGAGCAAAAAGTACATGATCTGGACAAGGCCAAGTTCCATTTGAAAAAATCAGGCATTACCAGTGTTGATGTCAATGTTGCCGAGATTGCTCCGGGCATGACCGATATCGTTCTTCTGGCCCAGCGGGAAGCCCAGAAAATCGGGCTTGATATGCAGGTCAAAAAAGTGCCCAATGATGGTTATTGGGGTGCCGTGTGGATGAAAACGCCGGTCAATGTTGTGACCTGGAACATGCGTCCAACTGCCAATGTCATGATGAATCTGGCGTTTGCTCCTGATGCACCGTGGAATGATACATTTTGGAAAAACGAGCGTTTCGGTAAGCTGCTTGTTGAAGTTCGTGGTGTTACTGATGCGGCCAAGCGCAGTGAGATGTATTGCGAAATGCAAAAAATGATCTCGGAAGGAACAGACGAGTTCCCGGGCAGCGGCATGGTCATACCGGCTCACCGCAACTACGTCGATGCCAAATCCAACAAGATCCAGGGAATTGGTACAATGCCGCTTGGCACATTCGGTGGTTACGAATGGCCTGAATTCGCCTGGCGCACCGACGTCTAGGACAATATCGAAAAACAATACGTCGGCCTGGTTTCGGGCCGACGCATTTAACTTGCCATCAAGAGCAAGCCCGGGCGAATCAGCCTGTTAAAACGCGGTGGGAGGAGGTGCTGTCATATGCAGCGCATGGTAATTCAACGTATATTAATCGGACTGGTAACCCTTTGGGTGGTTTCCGTACTGGTATTTGTAATGACAAGCCTGTTGCCGGGAGATGTGGCGCAAATCGTGCTTGGCCAGTCTGCAACTCCTGAATCACTCGCTGCCTATCGGGCCGAACGCGGTCTCGATCAACCTTTGATCTTCCAGTATTTTGGCTGGCTTGGTAATATGTTGACCGGCGATCTGGGAACATCAAAAGCCGGTGGCGCATCGATATCGAGCCTTATTAGCGGACGGCTCGGCAATACGATGTACCTGGCAGCAGTTGTTGCGATAATATCAGTTCCACTTTCGGTGGGCCTTGGATTGCTTGCCGCCATGTATCCTGGAACGTGGATTGATAAATCACTGACCTTTGGCACACTTGCACTGATATCCGTTCCGGAATTTTTTATTGCAACATTCATGGTTTTGATCTTCGCCGTTAATCTTGGCTGGCTGCCGGCCATCGCCCGCGTTGCCGAAGAGGACACATTTTGGGAAATGGCCCGCGGTATTGCCATGCCGCTGCTTGTTCTTGTCATCGTTGTCGCAGCACAGATGATCCGTATGACCCGGGCGGGCATTCTCAACGTAATGAACGCGCCTTATATAGAAATGGCCATCCTTAAGGGTGTGCGCCGCAACCGGATTATTCTGCGTCATGCATTTTTCAACACCATTGGCCCGATCGTCAATGTGATCGCCCTTAATCTTGCTTACCTGGTGTCAGGCGTAGTGATCGTGGAAACCATCTTTGCCTATCCTGGTCTTGCCAAACTGATGATTGACGGGGTGCAGACCCGCGACCTGCCGCTTGTCCAGGCAACAGCAATGATCTTTTGCGGTACCTATGTGATATTGATTATTCTGGCGGATGTTGCGGCTATTTTGGCCAATCCGCGGCTGCGCAACCCTAAATAGGACAACGATCATGAGCGATACGACGCAAAGCGCGGCACCAGAAGATGATACCGCAAAATCGATTTACGACGAGTTGCCTGATGCACCGCCGAAGAAGAAGCTAAAGCTCTCGTGGACCGGCAAACTCGGCGTTGCTATAGTGGCTTTCTGGATAATTATGGTAGCGATCGGACCCTTAATTTCTCCGTTCCACGAGGCCGATATTATTGGCGATGACAGCTATTTGCCATTGTGGTCCACCACCGAAGGCGAGGGCCTCCACGTTCTTGGGACGGATTACCTGGAGCGAGATATTTTCTCTCGAATCCTTTGGGGTGCACGTACGACCGTCGGTATCTCGTTTTTGGCAACTATTCTGGCCTATCTTATGGGGGTAACTGCCGGAATTGCTGCCGCAGTCAAAAAAGGCTGGACTGACATGATTCTCAGCCGTATCAATGATGCGATTTTGTCCCTGCCAACCATCATGCTTGGCCTGTTGATTGTTGTGGCATTGGGGACGTCCATTCCGATACTTATTGGCACGGCGGCTATTATCTATGCTTCCAGCGTTTACCGAATAGCACGGGCCTATGGCCAGGAAATAATGGTGATGGACTATGTCGAGTCAGCGCAGGCGCGCGGCGAAACGATATGGTGGATTATCTTCCGTGAAGTATTGCCAAATGCGGCAATGCCGCTGGCCACCGACTTTGGACTGCGCCTTGTGTTTATAGTGCTGTTTATCTCATCCCTGAGTTTTCTCGGTCTTGGCATTCAGCCACCAGCGGCTGACTGGGGCTCTATGGTACGGCAAAACCTTGAAGCCATGCAGACTGCAACGGGCTATGGAATTTTAGCCCCGGTGTGGCCTGCCCTTGCCATTGCTTCATTCACCATCGCAATCAATCTTATTGTTGATGATATTTCGGCCAAGTCCGGTGGCGATCTTGCCAAGAAGATGATTTAGGGAAAGCTGCACAAATGGCCGAACTTTTTGAAATTGACAATCTGCAAATTGCATTCCGCAAAGAGGATGGGACACCGGTTCAGATCGTCAAAGGGGTAAGCTTTAACGTCAAGGCCGGCCAGGTTGTCGCCCTGTCAACCATATCAATGGCGACTATGGCTTATTGTCGCCCGGGTTTGCATTTCCCCGGCGGCGAGGTGCGGTTGCATGGCAAAGATGTGCTGGCTATGGAGCCACAGGATCAACGCGCTATTCGTGGCAACAAAGTTGCCTATCTGGCGCAGAGTGCAGCGGCTACGTTTAACCCGGCCATAACAATTGGCGAGCAGGTAACTGAAGCTGCGGTGTTGCACGGCACTCTTTCCCAGGAAGAAGCAAATATACGGGCGGTGGAGCTTTATCGCGCTCTAGAACTGCCCGACCCTGATCGTCTTGGCCACAGATATCCGCATCAGGTATCCGGCGGGCAATTGCAGCGATTGATGGCGGCCATGGCACTGGTTTCGAAACCAGACCTGTTGGTCCTCGACGAGCCGACCACAGCACTTGATGTGACCACTCAGATCGAGGTGCTGAAAGCTTTCAAAAAGGTTATTCAGGAAGAAGGGTCGGCGGCAATTTATGTGACCCATGATCTGGCTGTTGTTGCCCAGGTGGCTGACCATATTGTGGTGCTTTATTCAGGCGAAGTGCAGGAACAGGGACCGGTTGAGCAGATTATCAACAATCCAAAACATCCCTACACCAAACGACTGATGGCGGCAGTGAAACCGACACCAACGGCCGGCATGGGTGATACAGCCGACCAAAAGCATGACCGCGATGTGCCCAATATCGAAGTCAAAGATATGACGGCCGGTTATGGTGGTATCGTCAACGGCAAACCGGCAATCACCGTATTGCGGGATATCAATGTGAAAATCAAAAACAGCCATGTGGTGGGTGTAATCGGTGAATCCGGCTGTGGGAAATCGACACTGGCGCGCGTCATGGCAGGTCTGTTGCCTGCGGCCAAGGGCGAAGTTTTTCTTGATGGCAAAAAACTTGAAGCTGACTTAAAACACCGTTCGCAGGAAGAGTTGCAGAAAATTCAGTTTGTTTATCAAATGGCCGACACGGCACTCAATCCGCGGCAATTGATTGGTGATATTCTTGGCCGGCCACTGGAATTTTATCGTGGCATCAAGGGCAAAGAACGTCGCGAGGAAGTGGCGAAGCTGTTGCGGCTGGTGGAATTACCGGTTGAGTTTGAATCCCGCTTCCCTTCCGAATTATCAGGCGGTCAAAAACAGCGGGTCAATATGGCGCGCGCTCTTGCAGCCAACCCGGAAATCATGTTGTGCGATGAAGTGACATCGGCGCTGGACTCCATCGTCAGTTCCAACGTTATCAAACTGTTGAAAAAACTGCGCGACCAGACCGGCGTTTCGTTTGTCTTTATTTCGCATGACTTGTCGACAGTTGGCTCATTTGCTGATGAAATTGTAGTGCTTTATGCCGGACGCGTGGTCGAACAGGGCCCCGTTGATGAGGTGCTTGCGCCGCCTTACCATCCCTATACCAGATTGCTGATCTCATCGGTGCCTGAACTGCGGGTCGGGTGGCTGGAAGATACAATGCAAAAACGCGAGATGGCTGCGGGCATTGCGCGTGGTGTTGAAATAACCGACACCGGCTGCCCGTTCTATAACCGCTGTCCGATTGCAATCGATGGAACCTGCGACAAGGAAATTGCCCCGACACGTGAACCCACGCCTGAGCATTATATTTCCTGTCATCGCACAATGGAGGAAATAAACGAAATTGAGCAAAATCCACAGCAGATACTGCATGGATTTGAAAAGGCTGCGCCAGATGGTGACAAGGCTGCAAAACCCGTGTGACCAATAATTTCCGCCAAACAAGGATTGAATATCATGATCAATAAAATCCTGATTGCAGTGGATGGCTCCAGACATTCTCTCACGGGTGTCGAATTTGGTGCCGAGATTGCCAAGGGCGTTGGTGCAGAAGTAATGCTGTATCATGTGGTCAAACCTTATAGCCTTCCTGACGCGCTGAAGAAATTTGCCAAGGCAGAGCATTTGGAAACGTTTGATCCGGAACTGCTGCGCAAGGGGGCAGAATATTTATTGGCCGGGGCGCGGGGTGTTGCTCAAAAGGCAGGGCTCAAAAACGTCAGGATTGAAACCGATGAGGGCCCGATTGCCCGATCCATTATTGAACGGGCGAAGTCCTTCAAGGCAGACCTGATTGTCATCGGCTCACGCGGCATGGGGGATATAGAGGGCATGTTGCGCGGTGGTGTGTCTCACCGAGTGGAAACCATGGCAAAATGCCCGGTATTAGTGGTCAAGTAGCGCGAAAGCTGTTAGAATCTGAATCGGATGCGACATCAGGGTTGTGGAAAAATTTCAGCGGCGGCCCTATGAACGATCGGAAACTTCTCCAGCGAATTCAGGATATAATCCATGCGCCTTGATGCGATTGCCATAGGCACCAACCCGCCTGACGATATCAATGTCATAGTTGAAGTGCCGGTGGGTGGCGAGCCGATCAAATATGAGATGGACAAGGCCTCCGGGGCATTATTTGTTGACCGTTTTCTTTATACGCCGATGGTCTATCCGGGAAACTACGGCTTTGTTCCCCACACGCTTTCGGAGGATGGCGATCCAATTGATGTGCTTGTATGCAACACCCGTGCAATTGTGCCGGGCGCCGTGATGAATTGCCGCCCGGTCGGGGTGCTGGTTATGGTCGATGACAGCGGGCCGGATGAAAAAGTTATCGCTGTACCCTCCGATCATCTGACCATGCGATACCATTCCGTTCATAATTACGAAGACCTGCCCAAAATTACAGTTGAGCAAATAGAACATTTCTTCCAGCACTATAAGGATCTTGAACCGGGAAAATGGGTTGATCTCAAGCGCTGGGACAATGTGGATGTTGCAAAAAAAATGATTGTTGAAGCCGTTGACCGGGCAAAGGGTGCTGAATAGTACTACTGTTGCTGCATCAGGATTTGATGAAATTCCTGCATCCATTGCAAGCCATCCAGGGTATCGGTCAAAGGCACGTATTCGGCGGAAAGACACCCTGTATAGCCCGATTGCAACAGGGCGGTAATTGCTGCCTGAAAATCGATGTCACCTGAACCAGGTTCGTGGCGTCCGTTTGTATCGGCAAATTGTACATGGCCTATACGCCGCCCGGCACTGGCAATGGCCCCTGTCAGCGATGGCTCTGTTCGGGCCATGTGATAAAAATCAAACTGCAATTGCACATTGGGATGATCAACTGCCTCAAGCACCGTCAGGGCAGTATCGAGATTTGGCACCAGAAAACCCGGAACATCAAACGGGTTGATTGCCTCAAGCTGCACCGCCACATTCATCCTGCCAAATCGGTCACCGACAATTTTCAGATTGCTGACAAGAATATCAAACCAGTCATCTTGCACCATTGAGGTTCCAATGCCGGCAAGAATATTGACCTTTTCGACATTCAGTTCGTCGGCCCAACGGGTGCATTTCTCTAGTGCATCGCTAAATTCCGCCTGCTTTGCAGGCAGGGCTGCAAACCCTGCTTCGCCGCCCGTCAGGTCGCCCGCAGGCACGTTGATTAAAACCACAGGCATATTGCTTGTTTTGCTGGCGCTGTGGATATCAGCAATGTCATAAGAATAAGGGAACTGTATTTCGACGCCGTCAAATCCGGCTTCTGCTGCAGCCTCAAATCGCTGAAGGAACGGTAGTTCAATAAACAATAGTGAAATATTGGCGATGAGCTGCATTTTGACCTGTTGCAATTCAGTTGACAATGGGGCTTCGGCCGGAAAGGCAATTGCCCCGAAGAAAACTGAATCTACTGGCATGCTGAACGCCTTGCAAGTATTCAAGCGGTTGCTTGCGGATTGAAACTGTCGTACCGAGGTTTTGACCCGACCTGTTAGACCGGAAACACGAGCAATTCAATTTGCGAGGGACCGATGCCGATGATTATGACACGTTCAAGTTACTTGCTGATTGCTATCGTTTTTTCCTTATTTCTGGCCGTGGGGCCGGAGTTTCCTTCTATAGCGAACGCTCAGCAAATAAACGCGCAATCTGGACAAACAACTCCTGTTGCCGGCAAAGATTCGGGCGGCGAGGTCAGTCAGAAAGAAGCCCCGCCCCAGGCCAGTGACATCAAAGGCTGGAGCCTGGAACTTGAACAACTGGAAAAAGCCCTGTCCCGCGAAGGCATCCAGGATCAGGATTTCAAACGATTGCATGCAACTGCGGTTGATATCAATGGCAAGGCAGATTTGCTGATAAAACGTCTTGCCCCGGAACTCAAAACCTTGCGGGAACGCAATGCACAACTGGGACCTGCCCCTGAAAAAGGTGCGGGAGAGGAGCTTGCGGAAATCACCAGCCAGCGTGAAATACTTTCTGCAAGAATTGCTGAAATTGATGGCGCAATAAAAGCCACCCAACTGACAATGGTAAGGTCAAGACAAATCCGCGACGGCATTGTTGAAACCCGCCGCACACGTTTTGTCAGTTCTGTTACGACAAAAAGTTATACCATATTTGATCCAAAAATGTGGCAGCCCTTTCGCAGCGATGCGGCGTTCTTTGCCCGAGGCTTCCCTCTCCTTATGACAAATATCGCCCGTTCCTTTTCCAATAGTCTTGACGCCACCGGCAATCGTATTTTGATGGTATTCGGTGCCCTGATCCTTTGGATATTTATGCTTTTGCTTGCTTCACGCGGGATAAACCGGGGCAAGCGCCGGATCAACGAATTCAAGACGGACCGCTCACTAAAGGCATTGCGTTCATTTCTCAATGTGCTCAGCAACGGCTTCATCCCGGCGCTGGTTGTTCTGGGAACTGTTTGGGTGCTGGACAATTTTGGGCTGTTTACAACAAATCACAGGGTTTTCATATTCGCGGTATCCTTTGCGATTGCGATTGCGATCATAATAACTGCCCTGGCCTACACATTGATTGAACCCCGAACACCTGAGCGGCGGATATCTGTGCTTTCAGATGGCGCGGCGCACAGGGTGATGGGCGTCGTTTTGATCGTAATGTTGGTTTTTGTTGTTTCCTGGTTAATTTATGATGCCGGGTTGGCCATGCGGGTTTCGCTGGAATTTGGTATCGCGGTCAAGGCGGTTTATGCGCTTATTGTCGCGATTCTGACCGCCTTTGCCTTGCGTATGATCCGGCATGACAATCAGGATGGCATTGAAATGGACGCGGGGCGTGGGCTGAGCCTGTTTTTGAACTGGAATGCGCTGAAGACTTTGGCCATGGTGGGTGTGGCGATAATTTTTCTGGCGCTTGCGACCGGTTATATTGCGCTGGCTGAATTTACCGCGAACCAGATTATTCTGACTTCAGCAGTATTGGCATTTTTGTGGCTGGTGCTGGAGATAATTGACAATAACATTGTTGGTTGTTTTCAACCTGAACACCAGGTCAATCAATCTATCAGTAAAGTGCTTGGCTGGAACCACCGGCTGACCGGGCAGGTTGGCATAGTCTTGACCGGAATGCTGCGTCTTGCTGCCATTCTGGCCACGGTGCTTGCACTGCTTATCCCATGGGGCTATCGGGCCAGTGACTGGGTGGAGTGGGTATCGGCGGCCTTCTTTGGTTTCAAGGTCGGTGATATCACGATATCCGTTTCGGTAATTCTTTCCGCCATTGTGGTATTCCTGATTGGCGTGGCTGTTACCAAAGCGCTAAAAAGCTGGCTTGCAACCCGGTTTTTGCCGACAACCCGGCTTGATGTGGGTATCCGCAATTCCATATCGACAGTATTTGGTTATGTCGGAATTTTGGTTGCCGCCATGATCACGGTATCATTTGCCGGCCTTGATTTGACCAGCCTTGCCTTTGTTGCCGGTGCGCTTTCGATTGGTATCGGTTTTGGTTTGCAAAGTGTCGTCAGCAATTTTGTTTCCGGCCTGATATTGCTGGTTGAGCGGCCGATCAAGGCCGGTGACTGGGTGGTGACTTCGGGCGGCGAAGGCACTGTTCGAAAGATCAGTGTGCGTTCGACTGAAATTGAAACCTTCGACCGGGCAACGGTTGTTGTCCCCAATGCAACGCTGATTACCGATTCTGTCGTCAACTGGAACCACCGCAGCAGCATGGGCCGAATAAGACTGCCGCTGGGTGTGGGCTATGATTCTAACCCTGAACGGGTAAAGGAAATTCTGCTGGAATGCGCAAACTCTAATCCGGGGATTCTCGAAATTCCCAATCCGATTGTGTATTTCCTGGATTTTGGAGCAAGTTCACTTGATTTTGAATTGCGCTGCTTTCTGGCTGATGTTGGCAATGGCATGAGTGTTAAAAGCGAATTGCGCTATGCGATATTTGCGGCACTTGATTCTGAAGGGATTTCAATTCCATTTCCCCAGCAGGATGTTCATATCAAGGGTTTTGTACCGGCTGGTGCCAAAGTGAAGCAGGATCCCAAGCCTGCTGCAAAAAAACCCTCTCGGTCGCAAGAAACTATTGTAACCGGGCCGGATGATGAATAATACCAGTGGCGTTGGCCTTTAAACGATGTTGATGTGCTTGCGAGTAAAATACGAGCCGCCGCTTATGTGGCGCGCCTCGCAGGCCCGAAACGAAGTGGAGGAATGGCCGTGAGAGGCTACCGCCTTTGGTATAGTCGGGTTTTTGCTGCTGATTGACCTCATCGAAACAGTCCGAGGGCTGATTTCAACTGTTGCTTAATCCGGTTGTAGCGTTCAATTGCGCTGGCAGCTCTAATGGTGCTGTTTGCACTTCCTGTGCCAATGCCGACAAGTATTGAGCCGATATTCTGGCGCTCACGCCAGACATGGTCCATCAGGTTGTGTTCGGCCACAGCAAGGGAATCGGTGGAAGAAAATTTGCTCAGCGAAAGCATATGCCCGGTTGCCCTGATCAGGATCTGCACACCGGGGGAGAAATTTCTGTATTCCTCATCAAAGGCGGTTTTCCATGAATAATACTCGCCCGATGAGTTGAAACAAATGAGGGATGCAAGGATATGACCATCAAGTTTCATGGTATAAATTGTGCACCGCCCTTCTGCCGCAAGTGAGGATACTGCCTGACGGGAAAAGGCTGCAATTTGCTTGAGCGAATAGAGTGCAGTTCCGCTTCGGCCCTTCCAGCCGCGGGCTTCAAGAGTAAGAAACCCCTCAACCGCATTTAAAACTTCGTCCGACCGGGTAGCCACCTCAAATGAAACCGCGCCAAGTTCCTGTAGTTTGCGCAGCTGACGCCGGGATTCCCGAAATCGCTTTTTACCCATCGCTGCACGAATATAGGGTTCATCTTCCGGCTTTTCTTGCCTGTCAGGTGCAAGCAAGGCCCGCTGGTGAACAAGTGCGCTCTCAAACTGCAATCCAAGACGGGTGGCGGCCTGGCGGAGCAATCCAACCACAGCACCGTCCATTCTTTGCCAGTCGAGCACGAGAACCTTCGGCAATTCAAGTGCCGGGTCGCCCAGCAGGCGCAACAGTGTTTCCATACTTTCACCGGTATTTTCCCGGTGCAATAGCGGCGTTCCAAGCGGCGCAAAATGATGGGTGTAATTTTTTAGAAGACGACGGCGTGGCAGGCCTGCTTTTTGCACGGTAACCGGCATGAAAAATCGCAACTTTCTGGCTTTTTCAAACTCCTCCCAAAGGCAAAGAAGCATGGCACCGGAATGCTCAATTCGCTGCAACCCGGCCAACGCAAATGCCGGCTCAATGAACAGGTTGTCCTCCATAGAGTTTTGAGCAAGGATTTTGATCTCAGGCGCAAGTATTTCGTAACTGTCCATGGGAAATAAAGTCAAATCCCAGGTGATGGTGGCCAGACTTGACCGCGAGCGCATGATCGGCTCAAGTTTTCTTAAATTGGGTTGGTCAGGCCAGAATGGCGCATAGGTGGCGCGCTCCTGAGCCTGTCCTTTCAGCATGTCTTCCAGAATGCCCATGACTATTCACCCATTGGTTCTTTTTGCCTCAATGGAATTATAAACATGTGAATCCCAAGGCGCCGAAGGGTTGTCGCATAGAGTGCAAACGCTTCAAAAATCAGGGCAATTGTGGT
>QIIJ01000237.1 GCA_003232595.1 Aurantimonadaceae bacterium
ATCATCCCCCAGGGCGACGTGCCTGCAAATGTATCGACCAGATATCCAAGCCCGGCGCCAACTGCAATGCCGGCGATGAATTCGGAACTCAACCTCAAAGCCTGGGCAATGCCAGGTGAAGCGGCCTTGTTGCGTTTTTCTTCAGCTTTGGCCCGGGTTTGCCGCTTTTCATCGATACGTGAACCCAGATTGTCAAGCTGCTCGGACAATTTGGTTTCGTCCGATAATTTCCTGGCTGGAATTTTACCGCTATCCTGGTCTGATTTATCAGGGATGCGGCCCATATCTGCACAACCCTCTCGCCACGACAAATCCACAAAATCCGAACAAGCACATACCGGCTTGAAACCGCGCGCACCATAGTTTTGCAGATGACCGGTGTCAAGCATCGTTAAAACCGGCATATACCATTGAATTAATAGAGGTTTTTTCTGGTTTTTACGCCTACTTCAATGCGCCTGTGGCCAACTTGATAAATTGACGTTGCCGCAATCTACATTTTGTGCTGTTGCGGTCCTTAGCCCGGCGGAAAATAATTGTTACGACCAGCCGCCGCCATAGGTTCGATAAAACACGTGTTTGCCGATTCTTCCCATCCGTTTCATGGATCTTGCCCAGCGCGGATTTACATAGGTTGCATGGTAGTGGGTGGCTGATCCGACAGTCTTGCTCCACAGCTTGCCAAGGGTAGATTTTCCAGCCACCGCGACGGCGGTTTTCCAGCTTTTGCTTGAATTAACCCGGTCGCGAATGCCATCACAAGCAAAAGAAAACTGGCAACGGTTTTTCCATGACTTGTTCTGATAAACCACACCGCAGATCGAATTGGGGTAAGTGGGGTTTTTTACACGGTTGAGAATGACCTGGGCAACCGCTGCCTGACCGCGAACCGTTTCGCCACGCGCCTCGAAATAGATGCCGCTTGCCAGGCAGCGTTGTTCGCGTTTTGATTTTGAACCCGTCGGCAGGGGGTTTGCTGCCCACGGGTGATCACCGCGACCGAGTACCGGTTGAACATAGGTATTGCCGGTATTTCTGAACAATGACTTGAACGGGCTGGTATCGGCACCACCGGTTGGTGCATAGGCAACCAGTACGGTTGTTGGAGCCCTTCCCTTGAGCCGAATATTCCGTTCAGCCAGCAAAACTTTTGGTGCAACCGGTTTAATCCGCTTTTTACTGGCGGACTTGCGCAGATAAAACGCCTGAGCCATACGTACCGGTTCGCTGGTTTTGCGCAATTTGGCGAATTGCGGCTTTGCGCGGGATTTGTCTATTGTCCCTCGCAACAGGCTGCTTTTGGTGATGATCGATCCGGCGGAAAAGTGCGCTGGTGGACGCTTGATAGTGGAAGAAATCACCCGGTCACCCTTTAGGGTGCGGTTGATCGTCATTGGCGTTTTGTGTTCCGGCTCGCTCAGGCCGGGTAGGGATGTGATTTTATCTATGGTTTTGATGCGCAGTTTCTTTTCAATGGTTCCGCTCACCAGTTGCTCGGTGCCACCACCAAAGCGCGCTTCATAGCTTGAACCGGTCGCAACTTCGATAAGACGGGCCGACCAGCGCACATCGTCGGACAATATGCCCGGGCCGATGCCGACGATATCCTGATAGGCAATTGTCGAGGCTGAAGCCATAAATATGGCCACGCCCATGAAAATGGCCGAACAATTGTCTTTCAAGAAATTTGACGGAGACTGAATCTGCCAGGATTTTAACCAGGCAGGAAGATACTCAACCAGACGCAACACACCACTCCACACAACGCAACAGGTCCCGACAAATGCCGGGCCTTAGTTGCTATGATCATGGTCTGTTAACCTTGATAAGCGGTTAACGCGCCGCGGCAGGTGCTTTTATCGCCGCTTCTTTTTTGCAAAGGGGTTGTCGCTGCTGCGGATATATATCCTGATCGGCGTGCTGTAGAGGTCAAAATCCTCGCGCAGCTGGTTCATCAAATAGCGTGTGTAGGAAGTGGGCAGCGCATCCGGTCGTGATGCCATGATTGAAAACGTTGGCGGTCGTGATTTTGGCTGGGAAATATATTTCAGCCGGATGCGGCGACCGGCTACTGCCGGTGGCGGATGATGGTATTGCACACTTTCTAGCCAGCGATTGAGACGGGCAGTGGGAATTCGCCGGTTCCACACAACATGCACATCCAGCACCGCCTGCATAAGCTTGTCGAGGTCTTTGCCGGTCTCGGCGGAAACAGGAACGCATAAGAGGCCCTTGACCTGCGGCAAAAGGCGCTCGGCTTTTTCGTGTAACTCCTGCAGGTGTTTTTGCCGGTTTTCTATCAGATCCCACTTGTTGAAGGCAATGACAGGTGCCCTGCCTTCACGGATCACCTGATCAACAATGTGCATGTCCTGCTTTTCAAACGGCATTGTGGCATCAAATACAATGATCACCACCTCCGCATATTGCACCGCACGCTTGCCATCAGCGACCGAGAGTTTTTCCAGTTTTTCCGTCACCCGGGAACGGCGACGCATGCCTGCGGTGTCATGCAGTTTGATGGTCCGGCCCTGCCATTGCCAGTCAACGGAAATGGAATCGCGGGTGATACCGGCTTCCGGTCCGGTCAACAGTCTGTCTTCGCCGATAAGTTTATTGATCAGGGTGGATTTTCCCGCATTGGGGCGGCCGACAACAGCAATTCGCAAGGGGCGGGAATTATCGTAAGTGTATTCTTCCTCTTCGTCGAATGACCCGTCATCTTCCGGCACCTCAAGCGGTAACTCCACTGCATCACCACCAAAAGCGATTTCCTCGCCCAGTTGTTCAACCAGTGCATCGCGCAGATCGATCATGCCTTCTCCGTGTTCTGCTGAAATTGGAACCGGATCGCCAAAGCCCATGGCAAAAGATTCATAATAACCACTATCACCCTTGTTGCCCTCAACCTTGTTGGCAACAAGAATGACTTTTTTTCCGGCTTTGCGCAGCATAGAGGCAAAACTCTTGTCAGCGGGCACGACACCGGCGCGCGCATCGATAACAAAAAAAGAGATATCGGCTTCCTGTACCGCCAGGCCGGTCTGATCGCGCATCCGGGTTTCAAGGCTGCCAGATGCCGATTCCTCAAGACCGGCAGTATCTATTACTTCAAATCGGATATCACCGATTTTCGCATCTGCCATACGCCGGTCACGGGTCACCCCGGGGGTGTCGTCAACCAGCGCCAGACGTTTGCCGACCAATCGGTTGAACAGTGTGGACTTACCCACATTCGGGCGTCCGACAATGGCAACGGTAAAGCTCATGGTGTGTCCTGGCACCTCGGTGCGGTTATGTACCGGTATTTCGCGCAGGGCCACCCTTGCCGGCGATCAGATCGAGCATCAGATTGGCTCGTCCACGCATGGAATTGGGGGCATCCTGATCTTCGGATATCAAATTGAAGTATTTTGCAGCCTCTTTAAGGTCCCTGACCTTCCAATAGGCAAGACCCAGTGCTTCACGGGCAGAATGGCGGAATGGATGACCAGCCTTAGCCAGCTCTGAAACCCTTTTTTCCACATCCTGCGGGGTGCCCGTATCGACCAGCAATAGCCCCGCCCGCAGGTTGGCAATATCGCGGTAGGTCTGATCGGCACTGCTGTTTTGAGCGATCTTGTCATAGGACGCCACTGCGCCGGCAATATCTCCCTTACCGGCAAATTCTGAAGCCATCCGCATACGGGCAAGTGCAGCATAGGACTGCGGCCCCGTTTCGACAATTTTCTCAAGCGCCTTGATGGCCTCTTCGTATCTGTTTTGATTTGACAGAGCAACCGCTGCCATGAATGCATCGCCTGCGGTTTCGGCCTGGGACTGCTTGTAATAATCATAGCCGCGATAACTAGCCGTCAGTACAACAATGCCCACGGCAACGGCAATGACAATCTTGCCGTAACGGGACCAGAAATTGCGCATGCGCTCGCTTCGCAATTCTTCGTCAACTTCGCGAAAAAAACTATCATCGTTGGACATAACAATCCTGTTTGTGGGTTTAGGCCTGATCTGAACGGCCTTCTATCCTATTTTTGGGTAGAAGTAAGGGGGTCAATTAAACAATTGGCGCAACACCGAACAACCATACGTGCAATTTCCAAACAAGCAGGCCGGATATCACAATACCGCTGACCACAGCGAGCACATCATTGATAACCCGTGGCTCCGGGTTTTCACCCTCAGGTCTTGCCAGCGCCGAGCGCAAATCGATAAGAGCCCAGACCAGAAACGAGCCAAACATCACAACCGATGCCAAATCGCCATTCACCAGCAAATGGGCGACAGACCAAAGTATAATCGCCAGCAAAAAGGTCCAAGATTGAACACCATCAGCAGAACAAGAGACAATGCCATCAGCGCCACCGTTACAGGATACATGCCGGTTAGCGGCGAATAGAGAATGGACGCACTTTCTCTTGCGGCACTATAGCCATATATCAACAGGACAAACGAGGAAATGGAAAGAACGGAATAGACGCCTTTCCAGCGAGTCTCTCCCATGGAATCAATTCTTGCTTTACGCCAGTCCGGTGCAACAATTTGAACCGAATGAATGCCCAGAAATACCAGCAGGCCGATAATAAGCAGTGTCATTTGAATTCCCCTGTTTACAGCAAATGGCGGCTGACTTTGTAAGAACCTGAAAATAGGGCACTATGTCTTGTGATTCAACATGAATGACAACAATCTATCAAAGCGAAGTTATGGTTGACCAAAATATCGCGGCACAACGTCTTGAGGCCAGAAAACTTGAGCTGCAGGGATTGTCTGACTTGTCACAGGAAGCCCGTGAAACCGTTCAACTCGATCAGCAATCCGTTGGCCGCCTGTCACGAATGGACGCCATGCAGCATCAGGCGATGAACCAGGCGACCGAGCGAAGCCGAAAACGCGACCTTTATCGCATTCAAGCTGCCCTCACCCGGCTAAGCGATGATGAATACGGCTATTGCGAAGATTGCGGCGAGGAAATTCCCGATGGCCGGCTCGAGATTGACCCCATGGCAGAACGTTGTGTGAAATGCGCAAAGTGATTTTTATTAATGCGGTTTGATTGCTGAAATACTTTTCTCCCGGCAATTGACAATTCCACAGGGTTGATTATTTAAATCAATTGTTAAATATGGATTTGAACAATGCCGCAGCTCTATCAGGTATTCAATGCCCTTTCAGACCCGACACGGTTGGCAATCGTTGAGCGGCTTTTGCGCGAGGGAGAAAAATCTGCCGGTGAACTGGCGGAACCCTTTGCCATGTCGAAGCCGGCAATTTCACGGCACATCAAGGTGCTGGAGGAAAACGGATTGATCGAACGGCGTGTTGTACGACAGTTTCGTCTGTGCCGGATACGCCCCGAAGCGCTTGAAGCTGTTGGCAGTTGGATCGAAGAGCAACGACAGTTCTGGACCGCTTCATTCGACAGGCTGGAAAAACTGATCAACGACAGGGAGAGTAAAGATGGAAAATGACACAGTTTTGCGGATCGAACGTGAATTCAATGCGTCGCCAGAAGTTGTCTATGATGCATGGATTGATCCTGAAATTTTTGCTCAGTGGTGGGGGCCTGAGGGCATGACCACGCCTGTGCATAACCTTGATGTGCGGAAGGGTGGCAAATGGTCAGCGACGATGGAAAACAGCGATGGTATTCGCAATTCATCAAGCGGGGTTTATAAGGTTCTCGACCGGCCAAACCGCCTGGTTTTTACCTGGGCATGGGATAATGAAAAAGAAGGGCGTGGCCACGAAACCGAAGTAGAGGTCAGTTTTGAGGCAACGGAATCAGGCACTAAAATGGTGCTGACCCAGGCTGCATTTGAAGACAAACAGGCACGCGACAACCATAGTTCCGGATGGTCATCGAGCTTCAATGATCTTGAGAAAGTTCTTTCCTGAATATTATTTAACCAGAAAGACCGGTGCAATCTGGAATATTTGTGATTGCACCGGCCACCCCGTCAAGTTTGCGGATATCGATACCGGATGACAAAATAACAAAGTCGTCCAGTTCCACACTGTTGATTTAGGTCGAAAGATATACTGGTCCTGCGACCTCAAGAGCATCACTGAAACCGATGCTCTTGAGGAATTTGTCACTCGGCCTTAACCTTGATATTGAGCAGATCAATCACCGCGCCAGGTGCCGTGCTGCCGACGCCAATCAGTTGTATGACGGATACCGGGGCCGCAGGTGTGGCGCTTGCTGATATTTTACCCTTGCTGTCCAGAAACGTCTTTACCGCCGCTGATACTTCATTGACAAAGGCCGGCTTGTTTAAAATCTGCAGCATAAACGGAAGCAGACCAACGGCCTGGGCTTTCAACGTTTCGGGATCAGTTCCCTGCTGCGCTGCAACCACTTTCAACCCCTTGTCAACAATTGACTGGTCATCAAACACCACACTGGCACTGTTGACCGTAACCAGTGCCACAAGACTTTGTGCTGTCAACGGATTTTCAAATACACTGCGCGGAATACCGCCAACGCTCACGTCCACATCAAGCGCGCCGCCATCAACAAGATGCGCATTGGTGTTCATCGACAGCACACTTGTGGCCTCGTCCCACAGGGCTTTGAGGCCATAGGACAATTGCAGGTTATCAAATCCCATAGCACCCAAAATCTGGCGCTGTTCGCGGTCAAGTAATTTAACTGGTATTTTGAGATCCCTGACCAGCACATCAACATCAGTCGGGACGGGGCCTATGAAACCGGCCATTTTCATCTTGCCTTCAGCCAGGGCAAATTCACCCTGGCCCGGAATTCTGACTTCCAGCCCTCTTGTTATATAACTGCCAAGGGTCGGGATGGCCTTCATGATGGCCAACACGTCATTCTTTTTGCCGGCTTCCTCAAGATTAAGCAGGGCTTCCAATGGCGGGAACTTGATGTCGGCGAGGGAAAACAGGTCAAGATTGACATATTCTCCCTTGTTGCCCTTAAAATTCACCCCTTTTACCGCAAATTCTCCCAACCCGTTGGCAGACAGATCGCTGATGCGATAGAGATCCAGCTTGCCCTGAACCTCGCCAGGCGCTGAAAATTTCATGCCTGCGAGAGAAAATTCTCCAAGCCGGAAGGAGCCATATACTCCGGCAACCAGTTTAATTATTTCCTTTTCATCCGGTTTTTCGCCGGATTGTGCGGCAATAAACAGCTGATCCGCCTGTTCAAGGACCGGATTTTTCGGCGGTCGTACACCCCATTCCAGAATGGAAAATTCATCCATGGAAAAGCTGCCACCGGCGGCGCTGACTTTGATGCCATCCATAACCACGGCTCCGATTACGGATTTGAACGGATCATTGTCTGTTGTTGCGATGGAGCCCGGTTTGAAAACTTCCACAAGCGCGCGAAAATCATACTGATCGATCGTCGCATCACCGAATGAAATGGTGGCATCCATCGCCGCCTTCGATTCCGCTGGCGTGTCGTCCGAGGCACTCATTACCATTTGTATACCGGCAATTTTCATGTCGGTAAATTTTCCCCGCTCAGCGCGACCATAAGTGGATGCGCCATATGTCAGGCGCATGTTGATTGCCGGTTGGCCGGTTGACTGATCAAGCGTGATAGCACCGGTACTTGCCCTGTCGAAGCTGATATCCGTCATGGCTTCAATCAAAGGGTAATAGCGGGATATTGGCTTTGACGGATCATCGGCCACATCCGGCAATTTTGCCCACCTGATATTGTCGATATTCAAATCCTTGTACGTGCCCCTGGCTGTGGAAGATGCGGAAGGATTGCCTGTAATGTCCAGTTGAAGATTACCGATGTCAGCCCTTATCGAACGGGCTGCATAATAGCCGTTTGCCAATTGCAGATTGTCAAAACTGATTTTCGGGAACGTGACAATATAATCTACCTTGCCTTCGGCCTTTCGGGTTACTGAACCGGCAGTAACATTCATCTTTCCGCTATCTATCTCCAGATGTATCGAAAGGTCGGAGATTGTTGTGATTTTACTAGCGGCATCAAAGTCGATCCCGTTATGTGTAACGGTAAGAAACTTTACACTGTCTGCAGACTTCACCCAGCTTTCAACAATCGACTGAGGTGTTGTCTGGGCAAGGGCCGGTGGCAATGAGGCCAGAGAGATAGAGGCCGTAATGAATATTGTTCTGGTCAAATATTGAAAGGACATGGCGGGGTAATACCTCTTATCGGGAACACAAATTTGATTTATTCAAACATACCGACTGTAGAGCCAAACGCAAACCCCAGACTGAAAATTCAGCGGTTTCAGGCTGAATTTATCATCGAATTACACTGTATTTGCTGGAACTGACATCGCAACAATTCCGCTTGCTATTCTGCGCAATCCCTCTATAACCGCGCACGTTAACACGTTCGGGTTTCCAGCTGGTGGCTGAACGGAGGGTTGGCAGGCTGATGAAACAGCTCTGTCATTGGATTTAAATAAATCCGGCCTCCCGTGTCTCCGCTCTCGACACTTCGTGACACGCCTTTCCGGTTGCGCGCATGGTGCAGCTTACAAGACGTGTCGATGAGGCTTGGCGCTGGAACCGGCACAACAGGAAAGGCCAATCATGGCACTTTATGAACACATATTCCTGGCTCGTCAGGATATTTCCGGCCAGCAGGTCGACGCGCTTATTGAAAGCTTCAAGGAAATTATTGAAGAATACAAGGGTAGCGTTGGCAAGGTGGAAAACTGGGGCCTGAAAACCCTGCCGTACCGGGTCCGGAAAAACCGCAAGGCGCATTATGCATTGATGAATATCGATACAACGCCCGAAGCGCTGGCTGAAATGGAACGCCGGATGCGCCTTAACGAGGACATTCTGCGCTATATGACTATTCGCGTCGATGAGCACGAGGAAGGCCCATCAGCCCCGTTGCGCAAGAGCGACCGGGATGATCGGCGCGGTGGCCGTCCAGGTGGCCCCGGTGGCCGTGAACGCACCCCCCGCCCGCCTCGGGCTGATGCCGGTGGCGACAATGCCGCAAGCCCTGCAGCTGCTGAATAAGGAACCACTATTATGGTAGCCATTGAACAAATGCCAAGCCGTCGCCCTTTTCAGCGTCGCCGCAAAACCTGCCCTTTCACCGGCGAAAAGGCGCTGAAAATCGACTACAAGGATGTCCGTTTGTTGCAGCGCTATATTTCCGAGCGCGGTAAAATTGTACCCTCCCGCATCACAGCCGTAAGCCACAAAAAACAACGTGAGCTGGCAAAAGCCATCAAGCGGGCGCGTTTTCTGGCGCTCATTCCCTATGTGATCAGATAGTGTGGTAATGCCGGGTGGCAACGCCCGGCACTTACCCGATAATCAAGTTGGAGCGGGATTGTCCCGCTTCTAACTGCCCCGGCAGGACAGCGACATGATGAATTCCAGAACCATAATTTTCAGCATCATTGCCGGGCTCGCCTGCGCGGTGCTGGCAGCCGTTGCCCTGACACGGCCTGGTCTTTTGACATTGTTGATTTATGTGGCAGCCGTGCCGCTGTTTTTTGCAAGTCTGGCCTGGGGTTCACTCGCCGGGCTGATAGCCGCATCAGTTGCAATCCTGTCAACAGCCCTTGCCGCAGGCGGGTCTATTGCAATCGTTATCGGTGCCACCATTATAGCGCCTGCAGCGTTTGGCGGCCATTTGGTCAATATGTCTCGCCAGGGGCAGGACGGAAAAACTTACTGGTTTCCCCTGTCCGAGATACTATTTCGGCTGGCGCTGGCGGTTGCTGCCTCCTTCGTATTTCTCGGGCTGTGGCTGGGCTATGAAACAAACAGTGTTGCCGGTCAGTTTGAACATTTTATCCGCCAGGTTCTCCAAACCCAGGGCACTCTGACAGAAAACCAGGAAGCCGCCATCCGCACCAATTCCTTACTCTATGCAACTTTGTTGCCACTTGTAATTCCGGCATTTTCGCTTGCCATTTTGTTGTGGAATATTAGTTTGGCTGAAAAGCTTGTGCGCAAACGCCTTCCCATGGCGCGACCGAAAGAAAATGTCGCAGCAGATGTCGGCCTGCCACGTGTGGCGGTAATCCTGTTTGCCGGCTCACTGATTTTAGCGCTGCTGGTGCCTTCCCTGCGCAGTATCGCCTTTGTATTGCTGGGCACAATGGGCATGGCAATCGCGCTGGTCGGGCTTGCCCTTTTACATTATTTCACCTGGGGACGGACCGGCCGGGCGCAGATTTTGTTTTTCACCTATGTGGCAACTGTTGCTTTTTCACTGCCGTTGCTGCTGTTCCTGATTGCTGGCATTGCCGAATTGCTATTGTTGCTGCGCATGCGCGACCCCGACCGCATGCCGCCGCCCGCCAAACCCTGAATTATTTAAAAAACACCTCGAAAGGAAACTATTATGGATGTCATTCTTCTTGAACGCATCGCCCGACTTGGACAGATGGGTGATAAAGTCACCGTCAAGGACGGCTATGCCCGCAACTTTCTGTTGCCAAAAGGCAAGGCATTGCGTGCCAACAAAGCAAATGCCACCCGCTTTGAAGCAGAGCGTGTTCAACTTGAAGCACGCAATCTGGAACGCAAGACGGAAGCTGAAGCCGTTGCTGAAAAACTTGATGGCAATGTCTATATTGCCGTGCGATCAGCCGGTGAAACCGGTCAGCTTTACGGCTCGGTTGCCTCGCGCGATATCGCTGCCACGCTGGAGGAGGAAGGCTTCACCGTCGGACGATCCCAGGTTGAACTGATGCTGCCAATCAAGACCATTGGCCTGCACACTATCAAAATCATCCTGCACCCGGAAGTGGATGCCACCATTAAAATGAATGTCGCGCGTTCAGAAGATGAAGCAGTGCGCCAGGCAGCCGGCGAAGACCTTACGGCCCGTGGTGCTTTCGACCTTGATGACGATGAAGATACACTTGATCCCGAGGAAGTATTCGACAATCCGGAAGATGAAAGCGATGTTGTTGCCGAAGAGGCAATAACCGAAGATACAGCAACCGAAGATACAGCAACCGAAGAGGTAGAGCCGGAACAGGAACAGGAAGTCAAGTCCTGACTGCAAAGGCGGCAATTTCAACAACAAAGCTCCGGCAATTTGTCGGCGCTTTGTTTGACTGTCCAAATTGTCCATCA
Source organism: Aurantimonadaceae bacterium (assembly GCA_003232595.1). GTDB lineage: Bacteria > Pseudomonadota > Alphaproteobacteria > Rhizobiales > Rhizobiaceae > SZUA-100. Next base: position 11,077 of record QIIJ01000237.1, read on the forward strand.
TTGATCTTTACATCGACGGCATATAATCGTATATCGACGATGAACGATTTAAACAATTCGAATCGGGCGTAATTTGAACCAACCAAC
>QIIJ01000027.1 GCA_003232595.1 Aurantimonadaceae bacterium
ACGCTCAATATCAGGCGATTGTCAGACAATGAGAGTTTTACGGCGCGCCCGCGATCTGACGAAATTGTCGAAACACGGTCGACGGCCGATGTAAATGTTGTGCGTTCAAGCACCAGTTCCTTGTCATTTCCGGACGGAATCACCCGGTTGTAATCGGGAAATGTGCCATCAATCAGCTTCGATGTGAGTACCAGGGTATCGAGGCTCAGCCGTATTTTGGTATCGGACAATTCAACATTGACAGAGCCATCGGGATCTTCAAGCAGGCGCTGAATTTCGCCGACCGCCTTGCGGGGAACAATGATACCCGGCATGTCCTCGCAGCCCTTTGGCGCTTCAATCTGGGCCCGCGCCAACCGGTGGCCATCGGTGGCAACAGCACGCAAAACCACCTCGCCGTCATCTTCAACGCTGTGGAGGTAGATGCCATTTAAATAATAGCGGGTTTCTTCGGTTGAAATTGCAAACTGGGTTCGGTCTACAAGCCCCTTAAGGCTGGTCGCCGGCAGCCGAAATGTGTGGCTGAATTCGCCGGCTGTAAGATCCGGAAAATCGGATTCCGGCAACATTTGCAATTTGAACCGGGATTTGCCCGAGGCGAGATCCATCGTTGCATCATCACTCACAGATAACATGACCTCCGCTCCGTCAGGCAGTTTTCGCACAATATCATAGAGCATGTGCGCAGGCACAGTGGTGGCACCAGACTGCTCGACGACAGCCGGTGCGGTTTCGGTGATCTCAAGATCAAGGTCGGTTGCTTTCAAATGCAATTCACCGCCATCGGCGCGCAATAGAACATTGGACAGAATCGGAATTGTATTTCGTCGCTCGACAACACGCTGAACGTGATTGAGGGACTTTAGCAGACTTGATCTTTCAAGGGTGACACGCATGACAAAATTCCGATTAAAATGAATTTCCCGCATTGCCAGGAACCAGGTTGCTGGCAATAGTGTAAAATGCGAAAATTTCTCCGGTATTTCAAGTGAAACAGTTAAATGTCAATTACTTCCCACCGGTTTAACAGGGGATAATGTCAAACCGCCGGAAATTCGGCGATTTGAAGGCGCTGGTTTTTATTATTTGGCACTGAGTCCTGCTATTCGGTGATCAGCCGCTTGAGCAGTTCGATCTCGTGGGAGAGCTTTACATCATCGCTCGACATCTTTTCAACCTTGCGAACCGCATGCAGCACGGTTGTATGATCTCTGCCACCAAACCGGCGGCCAATTTCCGGCAGGGATCGCGGTGTCAGCACCTTTGACAGATACATGGCGATCTGACGGGGGCGAACAATAATCCGGGTTCGGCGATTGGACAAAAGATCGTTGCGGGAGACATTATAATGTTGGGATACCACCTTTTGAATATCTTCAATGCGTATACGTTTTTGCTCGCTGGTCTGAACCAAATGTTTCAGTAGTGTTTTTGCGGATTCGAAATCCACCGTCCCATCCGAAAAACGGTGTTGAACAAGCAACTGATTGAATGCCCCGTCCACATCGCGACCGGAAGTGGTGATGGTTCTGGCGACATAATCGAGAATATCGGGTGAAATTTCCAATTCGGGATCTTCAAGCGATGCCTCTTCGTGACGCAGTGCCAGCATGGAACGCCGCATTTCAAGGTCCGGGGAGACAATTTCGAGCGCAACCCCGCCCTGTAGTCGCGAGCGCACTCTTGCATTAAGCGATTCAAGCTCGGCAGGCGGACGGTCCGCTGCCACCACCACCTGTTTTGCACTGTCAATCAATGCATTCAGCAAATGGCAAAACTCCTGTTGAATCGACTTGCCCTGCAAAAATTGCATGTCATCAATGATCAAGAGGTCAATTTCGCGCAAGGTCTCCTTGAACGAAAGGGCCGACTGATCGCGGATCGCAGAAGCAAACCGCCACATGAAATATTCGGCCGTAAGATATAGAACCTTTTTCCCGCCGGTGCGCCGGGCAGACCAGGCAATCGCCTGCAGCAAATGAGTTTTCCCAAGACCAACGGATGCATGGATAAACAACGGGTTAAAGCTGGTAGCACCCTTACCCGATTCGGTAACCGATCGCGCCGCCGCATAGGCCATCCGATTGGAAGCCCCTTCGACAAAGGTTGGAAATGTGTAACGCGGGTCCAGCGGCGAGCCGGCAAAACCCTGGGCAGAATCACCAATTGACAACGACTGACCTGATGGGGAGCAGGATGGAAACTGGCCTGTTTTACCGGTAGCCATCGTTCGGGCCCGGTTGGCCGGTTTTGAATTTGAACCCGCTGGCACTGTCGGGCGCGCGGCACTGCGAACGATGATATTCACTTTGAGAATGTCGGGCTTTTCTTCCTGCCAGAGCTTGAGCATCGTATCGGCATAGTGTGAATTTATCCAGGACTTCAAGAACGCTGTGGGCACGGAATGCGAGATAATTCCAGTGGAAACGGTATCAAGTTTCAGGCGCCCGAACCAGCTGTTGAATACTTCTGATCCAAGCTTGGTTTTCAAGCGGGCCCGAATCCGGTCCCACATCTGCATTTCCTGCCCGGAACCGGCAAGTGCGGAATCCTTCGCAATGTCGTGTCCCTTTGCATTAACAGGAACGCTGTGTGCTGGCGAAGTGTTTACCGGTTTTGGGCGTCTCCTGGGTGCTGCTGAAAAACTCTGGTTTGGTACATTTTTGTCAATTCCCTGCGTCGGTTGAGCCATCAAATTAGCCGCTTCCATAGATCTGCCCCGTTTTTGCGCGCAATTTTGCGCTATTTCATCATTCTTGCGGTCAAGCCGCGCTGTCTTGCGGTCAAGCCGCGCTGTTCCCAAATACTGGATGTCGCATTGCCGCTACCCGAGGCCCTGCTACTTTGCTGAATACGCAACATACTGAGTATCAAAAATAAAACACACATACCCACTCCGCATGTTGCACAAACACGCGATTAGATCAGCATATATACTCACGGAAATCCTATCACTTGTGACAAGATCAAGTACTCAAAAGTATACACTCACAATTTATGAATGCCCCATTACACATACTACGTTGAATTACTTATGCGATGTTGTTGAACCCAAACGCTTTTCTCCTCAACGGTCAAAGGTCAGGAAGTCATTCTATAGCCCTTCAACAATTTGAACATACACAGCCACCTTTCCGTGAGCAATATGGGTTGATTAAGAAATCATTAACGACCTGAAATAATGCCGTGTTCGAAATATTTTTCACGCCCAATCCTGATTTAAAAACGCTTATAAATCAAAGATTTTGTCGCATTTCAGCAGCGTTTATTTATGGCTGCCTGGAACAAAATTTAATTTTTTTCCCAAAGGCACTTGACTCCGGCGACGGCAAAATAACCACAGGTCAATACCAGGGCCTCTTCGACAACCTAAGGGTAACTTTCTGATTTTATTGAATTAATTTTGACAACTATTTTCATATACTTTTTGGCGAATATTTTACGGCATTCACTTCAACAATAAAAAAGCCGTTTACGATATTTCGCAAACGGCTTCCAATGTTTTGCATTCTGTCGATAATCAGGCCGAAATTGCCTTCACTCTGGCTGACAGTCTTGAAACTTTTCGTGATGCGGTATTTTTGTGAAGCAGACCCTTGCTTACCGCACTCATAATGACGGACTGCGCATCGCGGAGTGCGGATTGGGCAATGCCTGAATCACCGGCCAGAACCGCTTCATCGACTTTGCGGACATAGCCGCGCATTCTGGTGCGCTGCGATTTATTGACGGCGGTACGTCTTGCAATTTTACGTGTGGCTTTTTTCGCCGAACTTGTGTTGGCCATTTCAGCCCTTCCTGACACTTGCTAACAGATTTAATTTCGGTGCACTCGACAACGATAAATGCAGACATTGCATATGGCTGTCGGCTGCAATGGGCCGGACATTATAAACGGCACTCCGGATGGCCATGGATTTTGTCGCGTATATAAGGCTAAAGTGAACTATCGTCAACGAAGAATGTGCGCTTCCATCGGTAACAACGCCGGTGAAGTTTATTGATCCTTGAATTGGGGTGATCTTTTTTCAATAAAGGCATTCATCCCCTCACTTTGATCCTCAAAGGCAAAGACCGAGTGAAACAACCGGCGCTCAAATCTCAAGCCTTCTGCAAGTGTCACCTCATAGGAGCGATTGACGCTCTCTTTGATCATCTGCACCGATGGCAGGGAGAAATCGGCAATCTTTGTGGCAATTTTCAAAACTTCTTCCTGCAACTCATCGGTCTCCACAACCCGGGAAACAAGCCCGGAACGTTCGGCTTCTTCGGCATTCATCATCCGTCCGGTCAGGCACATATCCATAGCTTTGGATTTGCCGACAAAACGGGTCAGACGCTGGGAACCACCCATTCCCGGCATGACACCGAGTGAGATTTCAGGCTGGCCAAACTTGGCTGTTGATGCCGCGATGATGAAATCACACATCATTGCAAGCTCGCAACCACCGCCCAGGGCGTAGCCTGAAACTGCCGCAATTACCGGTTTGCGGGCGCGCAACAACACATCCCATCCTGCAAACAGATCAAGCTCATAGGTATCCGGATAGGAAAGAGGCTGCATTTCTTTTATATCGGCGCCTGCAGCAAAGGCTTTTTCTGATCCGGTAATGACCATGCATCCGATTTTGCGGTCTTTTTCGAATTTGGTGACAGCGTCGGCCACTTCCACCATCATTGTGGTATTGAGAGCATTGAGCGCAGCTGGCCTGTCGAGGGTGATCCAGCCGACTTTGCCGCGTGTTTCAACTTTGATGGTTTCGTAGGCCATGGGATGTTCCTTTAATTACGCACTGCGAGCAGATACATCATTTCTGGCATTTGGTGCAATAGAATGTCGAGCGACCGCTTTGGGTAATGCGATGAACTTTACCCGAACAACCGCTCTTTTTACAGCTTTCACCCTCATGACCATAAACCGCAAAGCTATGCTGAAAATAGCCGAGCGACCCGTCGGTCTGACGGTGGTCCCGAAGTGAAGAACCACCGGCCTCAATGGCTTCCGATATAATGTCACGGATATGTATCGCCAGTTCGGCGCACTTTTTTGATGGTTTGCCCGATTTGCTGACGATAGTTCCAGCCGAGCGTTTTGGCGACAGGCCCGCCCGCCACAGGGCCTCGCATACATATATATTGCCAAGCCCTGCGATCATTTTCTGATTCAGAAGGGCGGCCTTGAGCGGTGCAGACCTGCCGGCAAATTTTTTGGCCAGATATAAACCATCAAGAGCATTGCCTGTCGGCTCAATGCCCATTTCTGCAAACCATGGATGCTCGCTGATCTCAGACCGCCCGATCAGGGTCATAAACCCAAAACGACGTGGATCATTATAGATGATCCTGGCTGTGGAGCCTTTAGATGTTTTGAGATGAAAAACCACATGGTCGTGTTTTTCATAAATTCCTTTTGGCAGGGCAAAATTGTCCGACCGGGTACTGTCATCATCCCGCTCAATCCTGAATGAGCCCGACATGCCCAGATGCATGACCAGTACCTGGCCATTGTCGATATCTGCAAGCAGATATTTCGCCCGCCGCCCCATGCCGGTGATGAAGCGGCCTTCCAGCTTTTTAACAAATTCATCGCCAAACGGAAAACGCAGATCCGGCCTTCGCAGCTCAATTCGGGTAATTTCCGCCCTCTCAGCCACTGGCGCCAGACCGCGCCGAACGGTTTCAACTTCTGGCAATTCGGGCATGGCGGCGTCTGGTTCTCTTAAAGGTGAGCTGATTAACAACAATATCGCAAATTTTGCAGCAGTGGCACTGCAGCGCACCTGGAGCAATAGCGTATCGCAGCGAGTTCGGCTATGATTGTTTCAGCCCCTGTTGCCAATTTGTGGAAAAAGCATGTCTGAGACCCGTACATCCCAAGCAGAACAGATGACCAACTCCTACGGATTTACACAAGTAGATGACGGTAAAAAACAGTCTCTGGTGGATGAGGTATTTCACCGGGTCGCCAGGCGCTACGATCTGATGAACGATATTATGTCTATGGGGTTGCACCGGGTGTGGAAGGCGGCTCTTGTCGCAGCGCTTGCTCCATCAAAAAGCAGCATCGGGCAATGGACCTGCCTTGATGTTGCCGGTGGCACCGGCGATATCGCCTTCAGAATTGTTGAGGCCTCCAATGGTCATGCTCACGCCACGGTGCTTGATATCAATTCCTCAATGCTTGAGGTCGGCCGGACACGGGCTGAAAAGAAAGGTCTTTCGGCAAACCTTGATTTTGTCGAGGCCAATGCGGAGGAGCTGCCGATGGCGGACAACTGTTTCAACGCCTATACCATTGCGCACGGTATTCGAAATGTTCCCAAAATCGACAGGGCACTCAGCGAGGCCTACCGTGTATTGAAACCTGGCGGGCGGTTTTTGTGTCTTGAGTTTTCCGAAGTTGATATTCCTGTTCTTGATCGTTTTTACGAACAATGGTCGTTCAACACGATTCCCCGTATCGGCAAACTGGTGACCGGTGATGATGAGCCCTATCAATATCTGGTGGAATCCATTCGCAAATTTCCCAATCAGGAGAATTTTGCAACGATGATCCGCGAGGCCGGGTTCGAACGGGTTACCTATCGAAATTTCACCGGATTGCCGTTTTGCATTCCGGGTGGAAAATTTAGCCAATATGAACCGGTTTTCTGCACTTGTATCGCTGGCCCGTGCGGGTTTTGTTCTTGCTCGTGAGGGAGCCTTTTTGATCATCCCTGCGGATGATCTGCCACTTCCGGCACGAATTGGCCTTCGCATAGCCAATATGCTGGCGCGCAAGCGGGCTGCAGAATCAGCGCGTTCGGAGCGATTGTCCAAGGCACTAAACCGGCTTGGACCATCGTGGGTGAAACTTGGGCAGTTTCTCGCAACCCGACCTGACGTGGTTGGCGTGCAGATTGCCGGGGATCTGGAATTGTTGCAGGACCAGATGGAGGCTTTCGCGACCAGCGAGGCCAAAGCTGCAATTGAATCCTCACTCGGGCGGCCAATGGACGATATGTTTGCAACATTTGATGAACCGATCGCAGGTGCACCGGGCAACGCTCAAAGATGACCCTGCCAAGGTGGTGGCCGTAAAGGTGATCCGCCCCGGCGTGCGCAAGCGGTTTTTGCATGATCTCGATGTGTTTTACGCAACAGCGCGCTTTCTTGAATGGATTGATCCGGCAATTCGAAGACTGCAACCGGTGTCAGTCGTTGATATTCTGGCGCAATCGGCGCGGCTTGAAATGGATTTGCGGCTGGAAGCAGCAGCCTTTTCCGAGATGCATGAAAATACAAAGGATGATGAAGGCTTTCGGGTTCCACAGGTTGACTGGGAAAGAACCGGGCGCGATGTGGTCACTATGGACTGGGTGGACGGCGTCAAACTGACCCGCATTCTTGAGCTGGATGAGTTGAATATCGACCGCAAACAACTCGCAGTGACCCTCATCCAGTCGTTTTTGCGTCACACCCTGCGGGATGGGTTCTTTCATGCCGATATGCATCCGGGCAATCTGTTTGTGGCTGCTGATGGAGAAATTATTGCGGTTGACCTGGGCATTGCCGGGCGGCTGGGCCGCAAGGATCGCCTGGTGCTGGCGGAAATTCTCTTTGGTTTTATCACCAGCGACTACCAGCGTGTTGCGCAGGTGCATTTTGACGCAGGCTACGTGCCCAGACACCACGATGTGGCAAGCTTTGCCCAGGCTATTCGAGCAATAGGCGAACCGATCCACGGGCAATCGGCGGAAACCGTGTCGATGGCCAAGCTTTTAACGCTGCTGTTTGAAGTGACGGAGCTTTTTGACATGAAAACCCAGCCGCAACTGATCCTGCTGCAAAAAACCATGGTTGTTGTTGAGGGCGTTGCACGCAAGCTCGATCCGCAATTCAATATGTGGAAAGCTTCAGAGCCGGTGGTCGGGCAATGGATTGCTCAAAAACTGGGCCCGGCCGGGAAATTACAGGATGCAAAAGAAGGTCTGGACTCATTGGCCAGGCTCGTCACAATGGTGCCGGAATTTGTTGATCGCACCGAGCGGCTTGGCCGGGAACTGGATCAAATGAGCCAGAACGGTATTCGCCTTGATGCACCGACGATCGAGGCCATTGGCAAGGCGGAAGCACAATACTCGCGTTCAGGCAGAATTGCGCTGATCGTAATTGCGATTGCTGCTGTTGTGGCCGTCTGGCAGATGTAATTTTACAAATTGATTGCAATGATTGCAATGCAATCATATAGTGTTCGGAAACATCCTCCAGAGCACACCCAAAACCCCATGGCCAGCATCACAATTCGTAATTTTGACAAAAAAGCCAAACAATGGCTGCGGGTCCGCGCAGCAGAAAACGGACGATCGATGGAAGAGGAGGCACGGCTGTTGTTTGAACAATGGCAGATAGAGGAGGCAAACTTCACCTCAACGGAAAATCCCGTACCCATCGTGCAAAAAACCACGCACCCAGCCCGAAACACTGTTTGGCCTTCAGAAAA
>QIIJ01000370.1 GCA_003232595.1 Aurantimonadaceae bacterium
TTCTTGCGTCTCTTGGTTATCGGGCACCAGCATCTGGCAGGCACCGGGAGAAGGACCACCTCCAAAAGCTCTTCTCCCTTGCCGCAAAGTTTTGTGATGCCTTTGTACTTCCAAATGATCATGCACCAGACATGCATTTTTTTGGCGGGCGCATCAAACCGTCCGATTTTGGTATAAGCAGCCCGCTGGACAAAATCGTATCTGTCAGCGGCAAGGGCACAACACCTGCAGCAGCCTTCGAAAGTTGTATCGGCGAGGCATGCGAATATCTCTCGATGATTGAACACGAAAATGACCCGCTGATCAGCCGGACAGACAATTTGCCAAACCTGAACAGCCATTTGTCAACATGGTGTGCGGCTGAGTTGGGCGTTACAAAACTGGCTGAAGAAGACATAAGAGACTGGATCAAAGTCAACACAATTAGCGACAACAACAGCCAATGGCTGCCATTGGAGCTGGTCCTGCGGCGCTCTCATTGTAAGCCGAAAGGCAACAACTCCGCAGGCAGCAATGGCCTTGGTGCCGGTACGTCACTGGAAATGGCAACTTACTCGGCAATGATGGAGCTGATTGAACGGGATGCGGTCATGATGTGGTGGCATCGCCAGCAACCCGTCCCTGCTCCCGCTCCCGAATTGCTGGATTATATTCGAAACTCTTTTCCAGGGATTATTCCGCCCGCCAACAGCAATTACAAAATCTGGTTTTTTGACCTAACCTGCGATACCGGAATTCCGGTATTTGCAGCGCTGTCATCAACGGGGGCAAATTCAGTTCTCTCCACAGGGTTTTCCGCCGACATTGATCCAGCAAAAGCACTTGTTGGTGCACTGGTCGAACTCAAACAGGCAGAGCTTGGACAGGCGCTGGAAAAAGCAAAATCCGCCAATCTCAAAGAGGAAAATCAGTCAGGCAAAACAAATGGCGACGACAGGATAACAATTGAGAATTTCCCCATGCTGCGCCCCAACAGTGTCAGAACGACTTTGCGCGAAATGCCTTGTTATACAACAACCTCAGAATGTTTCGCCCATTTGCAGACCATCGGGTGCCCGCTATATTGCGCCGATATCACCAGAAAAGAACTTGGAGTTCCGGTAGTCAAATTGCTTTCTCCCGGATTGCAGGCACCAGATTTGAACTGGATAACGCCGCGGCTTCAAAACATTTTGGCCGCCAATAAACATTCAACTATCGGGTTGAAAACCCTCACTTCTCTATATTGACGCGAGGCAGTGTTCACAAGGCTACTGGGACGTGTACATGATCAAAGAGTTTTTTATTTCCATGGTCCCGAAGGTGTGGTCTACTGTCTTTTTAGGGGATAACATTGATGAAATCTGGTAAATCAGAGCCAAATGGCCGCTTGACCGTAAATATGCTGGACGGTTTTTCGGCAGAATTCCCCGTTGGCGCGCCTGTAAATATTTCCAACACCAAAGCCTGCGCCCTGATTTCCTATCTGTGTCTCAAGCCGAAAAAATCTGAAACACGCGAAAGACTGGTGGGGCTTTTGTGGAGCGAAAGCAGCGAAGAGCTTGCCCGCGCTTCGCTTCGCCAATGCATCAAACAACTGAAAACCGCCTTTGAAAAAGTTGGCTACAACGGCCTGGTGATATCGCACCAACATATTTCTCTTGTTGATGACCTGATCACCAGTGATGTCCAGAATATCCTTGACCAGCTTACAGCACAAAAGGTACCGCAGCAGATGCTGCAACAGGGTGAGGCATCGGAAAGGCTGCTTTACGGATTTGATGATCTCGATCCCTCGTTCAGCGCCTGGCTGCAAGTCTCACGGCAGAATTTCAGCACCACCATTGCCGCGGATCTGGACAATATCCTGGCATCACAGGATACACAACAACGAGAGAACTCAGCCAGGGCGATATTGAATTCCGACCCAAGCCATGAACCCGCACACCGCCACCTCATTAAAAAACATGCAAAAGACGGCAATATTTCTGCCGCCCTTGATCAATACAAGTCACTGTGGGATTTGCTTGACGAGGACTATGACATGGAACCTTCTGAGCAAACCATCTCCCTGATTGGCAAGGTCAAGTCCGGCGACATTGGCGCAACCAGCGCTGAACCCTCTTTTCCCATTCCCAATATTGCCCCGCCCACCGAAGCAGCCAATCCGCACAAGCTGCCTGTTATTGGCGTTTGTCAGTTCAGAGCACCGGTTATAGATTCTGAGACCGAATATTTCGTCGATGGATTCCAGCGGGAGTTAACCGCGTCGCTTGTCCGGTTTCGCGACTGGATCATTCTTGATGGCCAGCGCACGGGCGAGGTACAATTCAGCAATTGGCCGACAAACACGCCGAATATCCAGTATCTGGTTGAAGGCAATATTTCGGTGATGGAAGACATCACTCATTGTTCTGTAACCCTGAAAAATGTTCAGACCGGACAATATATCTGGGGTGAACAGTTCGATATTGCCCCGCAAAATTTGGTGAAAGTACAAAAATACATTGTCAGCCGGATTGCCGTTGCGCTCAATATCTATGTATCCCACGAAAGGCTGGAACAAGCTGCTGCCCAGCCGGATGTTTCCTGGCAGATTTACAATCTGTGGCTTCTTGGCCAGTCCCTGAGCTTTCGGTGGCGTCCAAAATTCACAAAAAAGGCCGAAAAAATATTCCGGCAAATCATTGATCAGGCTCCAAGGTTTGCGCCTGCCTACAGCAGTCTGGTGCAGCTTGAAAATACCCGCCACCTGGTATCGCCCGGCATACTTCGTGACCGCCCGCGCGAAGAAAGCACCCTTGAACTGGCCAAAACCGCAGTCAGTCTTGACCCTCTCAACACAAGAACCCAGTTGTCGGCAGCATGGTCATTTGCCATGAATGACCGGTTTCAGCAGGCAGCACTTTATTACAATCAAGCTCGTGAACTCAATCAGAATGACTCCTGGACAATGGTTTCCGCTGCACTGGGGCTGGCATTTTGCGGCAATCTGAATGAGGCAAGAGCCGCCGCCACTGCCGCCCTTGATCTTGATCACAATCCTTCGCCATCCCATTGCGAATATCAATCAAACATACGATTTCTTGAAGGCGACTACGAGGGCTGTGATATGTGGAGTGAGCGGGCGCAGACAATTACCAGAGATTCCGATGCCTGGCGGGTGGCAGCCCTCTCCCATCTTGGACGCAACAGGGAAGCCAAAGCTCTCGGCCTGAAATTTATTGAGCAGACCCAGAAAAACTGGGTGGGAGGCGAGCCGGCGCGCCCGGCAGATGTCGGCTACTGGTTTATCCAGTGCTTTCCTATTGCCGAACGGGAGGCACGGCATCGCCTTATTACAGGGCTGAATGAGGCCGGTATTCCCGTGCCCAATACCCGGCCCTGATTTTTACATGCATTTGGTGATACAATAGTCACCCAAGCGGGCACGCAACAAGTCGTCCCATTTATCCGGTGAAACATCATATTCCTTGGTCGAATCGACAAATGCATTGTCATATTTTTCCGGCAGCAGATATGTGCCATCATCTGTAGCATTGGCGGAATCCTTGATCCCCTGCGCTATCATTCTTGCAGATGGGACAATCACCGTCAGCGTATCATCATGGAGATCGATATAGTTGATTTTGGTAACCTCCGGAATGGGGGTGCCGTCAAACCATTTGTCGCAGCCATCCGGCCACTCGTTGTTAATACCTGCATCTGTGAGGGTTGTCTTAAAATCCTCAATATTGCCCGGACGTGAAGACGGGTCTTCCGCCCACCCGCGCAACAGTCCCCCAAGTATTTCATGTTTATCAATTTTTACTATTTTCACAGCCATAATATTGCCTCTCAATGTATTTGGTGTAAATTGCCTCTAGATTAGATCATCAGGTATATTAAACATAATATACCTGTTTTATTGAAGTTACATTATTTTCAGTGCTCCTTTACTGAATTCCCCTGGGCCTGCTCGCGCGTTTGTTGTTGAAAACTATTGCGAATTAATGCCGTTGGCCCGTGATTCTACCGTGAATCGGCGATGACACGCAATAGTGGGTTCATATCCGCCAACCTGCAGCGTGGATTCATAAGACGAGTTGTGTTAACCATACACTCTATCTAAAGTTGCTTTTTGGTTAATTTTCTATTAATACGTGTCATTCGGCAATTGTTACAACCAGATCACATTGTGGTCCGACTGCAATTTATAGCCGCAATCGATCTTCAGTCCATGCGCACCGTATCCTGTCGCATATTCCGACCGGATTTCGATCCTGGAAAGCATAACCGTCAAGGTGCCTGGAATGATTTCATCCCGCATTGATCATTATATCAAACCAACTTCCACTCATGCAAAAGCGCTGGTTACAGCATTGGCCCTGGTGTTCGCAGGCTCCATTCCGGCCCTGGCAATCCCGTCGCCGGAACTGGTCATCGGTTCAATTTCAAGCATTTCGCAACTGATAGCCCTCGTCTCCGCCATGCTCGGTGGCGGCGCTGCTGCTGTCGGTGTTCGTGCACGATTGAAGAATGGCAATGTCAATGGCGGCAAACGAACTTTCCAGGTGGCAGCGGTATTATTTGTTGTTGCTTTTGTGTCGGTCGGCTTCAACTATTACCAATACACAACCGGTGCAAGCGAAGAACAGGCGCGATTACAGGCAACCCTGATCAGGCCCGCTCGCGCACCCGGCACACAAATTCTCGACAAATCCCTCAAGGTCACTCCCCTTTCAAAACAAAAGGATCACCCGCTGGGTATTTCCACAAGCGATGCGGCCAAATTACTTTCCGAGACCGCAAATGGAGAGCGCAGCGACACATTGTTTATTGATGTGCGTGAAGGTGGCGAAAACGAGATGGGAACATTACCTGGAACTCGCCACATTCGTTTCCCGGATATTTCGGCCTCAAAAATCGATTTCACCGGCAAAAAAGCAATCCTCATGTGTTACAATGGCAATCGCAGTTCTGAGACCTGCGAACGACTGGCCAAGCTGGGTATTGACTGCAAATTCATTGTTGGCGGCATTGAAAAATGGATTGTTGAGGGTCGCTCTTTCACCGACAAGTCGGTCCGGTCATTGTCAAATCTGCGTGCCCTGCCATCTTACAACAATCAAAAGGTTTTGTTCAGCACCAAACAGGTTACCCGCCTGATTACCGGGGAAAACGCACAGTTTGTAGATGTGCGCTATCCGGGCGAATTCAAGAACGCCCGCCTGCCCGGCGCTATCAATATCCCGCTTCGCGCCACCCCATCCGTGCAACTGGCGTCAATGATTAAACAATTGCCCAAAAAACCGATCATTGCGGCCTGTTATGACCGACGGGGTTGTTTCATTTCCGAAGTGCTTGGGCTTGAGTTGACAAGGGCCGGCTATGACTATCGTGGCCGCTACACCCTGCCGTGGGAATATTTTGTGCCACCCGCACCAAAGCCCCATATCGCAGCCTGGCTGGCGAGCAGCCAAAAGGGATTGTGGCAAAACGCCATTGACCTGCTTGCCACTTTCATAGGCTGGATGGCCGGTTATGGCGGGTTATTGTTCGCCATTATAGCAATTTCGGCGATTTCCCGTCTGCTCGTTCTGCCGATATCGCTCAAGGCTGAACGCGACCAGATTATTGTCCGCAATACCGGCGATGAGTTCAAAGCTCTCAAACACCGCCTGAAGGATGACCCGAAACGACTTTCAAGAGCAATCCAGGCTTTTTATCGCGATCACGGACTGACCCCCTTGCGCAATCTCCTTGCCCTTGCTTTCCTGCCACTGATGATGCTGGGGCTTTCTGCTGTACAACTGGCAGCGACAGAAAACCCGGTTTCCCTGTGGTGGTTTGCCGATATTTCAAAGCCCGATCCCTATTATGTTTTACCGGTTGTGTTTGCTGTTCTTGGTTGCCTCTATATCCAGTCAGCGCTGACCAAAACACGCAAACAGGCACTTCTTGCCTGGGCAATCGGTTTCCCGCTGCTTGCCGGTCTGGTGCTGTTGTTGAGTGCAGCTGGCGGACTGTATCTGGTTGCAAGCATCGGGTTTTTGCTGATCCAGCGTGCCTGGGTGACCGGCTGGTTTGGCGGCTTCGGTGCGTATATAAAACAATTGAAGACCGGGTTTAAGAACCGCCGCATCTGCGATGGTATCATACCACTTGCCAGCACAGAATTGCTTACCGATTGCGGTAACAAGTCCTACCGGTTGTCGGCCTTGATGAGCAAAGGTCTTGCAGTGCCGGACGGGGTGGTGCTGAACCGTCATTTCATCAAGAAATTTATGCGCACATCGGCCGGCGAACGTAACAGGTTGGTCAATAAAGTCTGGAAAATGGTCAATACCGGTGAAGTTGCTGTCCGCAGTTCCGCTGCCGCAGAAGATGGCAGTGCCCAGAGTTTTGCCGGGGTTTTTGACAGCCAGATCAATGTCACACACGAAGGGCTTGAGGATGCCATTTGCAATGTTGCAGCATCCTTCTCATCGAAACGCATTGCCGATTATGGCAGTAACGAAAATATGTCGGACGAGGGCAA
>QIIJ01000513.1 GCA_003232595.1 Aurantimonadaceae bacterium
CGTTGCCATGCCAGGTCGGATCACAACCGTGATCCGCCGTCAGAATGACCAGATCATCCGATTTGAGCTTTGCTTCAATTTCCGGCAGGCGCCGGTCGAAATGTTCAAGGGCAGCGGCATAACCAGGCACATCACGCCGGTGGCCGTAGAGCTGGTCGAAATCGACAAAATTGGTGAATACAAGATCGCCATTTCCCGCATCATCCATGGTGCGCAAAGTGGTTTCAAACAACGCCTCATTTCCATTGGCCTTACGGATATCGGTTACCCCCTGATGGGCATAAATATCTGCAATCTTGCCAATTGCAAAAACCTCGCGGCCATCATCTTCGAGGCGATCCAGAACGGTTTGAGATGGCGGTGGAACAGAAAGGTCACGCCGGTTGCCGGTGCGCGCAAAAGTTTCGCTGGTCTTTCCCAGAAATGGCCGTGCGATGACCCGGCCAATATTGTAGGGATCCACCAGTTTGCGTGCAATTTCACAAGTCTTGTAAAGCTTTTCAAGCCCGAAAAATTCTTCGTGAGCGGCAATCTGGAAAACAGAATCCGCTGATGTGTAACATATCGGTTTGCACGAGGTAATGTGCTCAATGCCAAGTTCTGCGATAATTTCTGTACCCGATGCATGGCGATTGCCGAGGATTCCCGGCAATTCAGCTTCTTTGATGAGAGTTTCAGTTAATTCTTCAGGAAAGCACGGCACTTCGCGCGGAAAATAACCCCAGTCAAACAGCACCGGGACTCCGGCTATTTCCCAGTGGCCGGAGGGTGTGTCCTTGCCCTTGGAGACTTCTTTTGCATGGCCCCAAAGCCCCTCGGCAGGATCATTCCGGCCAAGCCCGGCAGGTCGGGCACCACTTGCACCTTCCGCCGCAAACCCAAGGCCTAATCGTTCAAGATTTGGTAAAGTGAGTGGCCCGTTACGCAAGCCATCCCTGTCGCCGTTGCCAATTGTACACTGATGCGCAATATGGCCAATAGTGTTAGCGCCCGCATCGCCATAGGCTTCTGCATCTGGTGCCCCGCCAATTCCCACAGAATCAAGAACAAAAAGAAATGCGCGGGCCATCGGTATCTCCGGGAAAAATATTGCGACAGTTCACACTACGAAATGACCGACATTATTCAAAGCAATTTTGTCGAGCTGGCCTGTATTTATCTCGTTGTCTCAATTAATTTCCTTGATCGCCCGTTTGTACAAATGCCAGGTGGCATGGCCCAGTATGGGTAAAATGAAAATGACCCCCAAGAACAGTGGCAACATGGCGATTACAACCAGTGTGGCGATCGTGACACCCCAGCCAATCATGACCACTGGGCTTTTGTGTACAGTTTTAAAACTGGTAATCATGGCGGTAATCACGTCCACATCCCGGTCAAGCAAAAGCGGAATCGCGATAACTGTGGATGCAAAGAGAACAAAAGCCAGAATTGCACCAAAAACTGTACCAACTGCAATAAAACCCAGGCCTTCGGGCGTTGTTGTTATGACTTTGAGAAACGCGGTTACGTGTGGAAAGGACTGGAAGCCCAAAAATACTGCAAACAATATTCGTGCAATAACGAGCCATATCCAGAAAATACACAAAATAACGAAGGCAATCCATCCAAACTGCCGTTCGCGCTGCTGGGCCACGACAAGAAGGATTTCTTTCCAACTAAGAGGCTGGTTGCTGGCGCGGCGGCGACTGACTTCATAGAGTCCGACGGCAACAAAAGGTCCGATCAGCGGAAAGCCAATAGCAATTGGAATGATCATCCATTTTTCATCAAGCATGGTGACCAGTGCAAAAAGTGCCAGCCCACCAAGAGCATAAATTGCACCAAAAAAAAGCCCGAAAACAGGAGCCCCAAGAAAATCCGCAATTCCGGCCCTAAGGGCGGCGGCAATATCTTCAACTCCAACCGAATTGATTTCTGGCATTTTTGGTGCCCGATAGACGTCCGGTTTTGCGCTTTCCCGTTCCATGGTGACCTCCCAATCAACATATCAGGTTCCTGTTTATCGATAATTCCTCAGATTAACAGATGAACATTCGGGGACAGTCGGGAGTTCAGTAGTCAATTTTTTGCAAATATAAACCATGTGCCGGCGCAACAGGTCCACATCTGTTGCGATTGCAGGCCACAAGAGCATCCAGAAGATCTTTTGCCATCCACCGGCCCTCACCAACACATTTTAGAGACCCTACGAGTGAACGTACCTGGTTATGCAGGA
Source organism: Aurantimonadaceae bacterium (assembly GCA_003232595.1). Classification (GTDB taxonomy): domain Bacteria; phylum Pseudomonadota; class Alphaproteobacteria; order Rhizobiales; family Rhizobiaceae; genus SZUA-100. The sequence goes on from QIIJ01000513.1 coordinate 2,219, forward strand.
ATGAAGGTGCAGAGGCATGAATTTCAAGATGCTGACCATCAGACCCGTCATCGCAGGCAACATCCAGTCTAGACAATGTTTTTACAGGCGATTTTGCCTGACATTCACTTGAGCGAAAGGTAGTGAAATCATGTTTCCCCAAAAGCTGTTGCGCGGCAATTTGCATCGCATTTACATCGAGTGGAACTTTCACATTCCACACCCTTCGCGCATCGATAGTGAGCGGCGCGCGGCGTGTGATGATCCGGTAAATATAGTGGCGGGCAGTGGCAGAAAAACGCGCATCAAATTCCGCAGCGACTTCTTCAGCGCGCAATATCGCAATGGTGCTGCCGCGCAAATGGGCATTTGCCGCGTTGCAGATCTTGAATGGATCCCAGGTTTCCTCTAAATCGACATGGGCAATCTGGGCAAGAGCATGAACACCGGCATCCGTTCGTCCAGAACCAAAAACCGTTACCGGATGACGGGCAAAGCCTTTGATGGCTTTTTCCAGAGTTGCCTGCACAGACGGCAGGTCAATTTGCCGTTGCCATCCCCTGTAAGGCGTGCCGTCATATTCGATCGTGAGTTTGTAGCGCGGCATGATCAGGCAATCTTTGAGCCCGGAATGATTGTATTTCCTGCAAGAAAGGAATCTAGATCCATTGATTTTGATCCGGCCTTTTGCAATCTGCCCGGTGAAATACTGCCATTGCCACAACCGATCGTCAGTCTGGAATCCAGTACTTCGCCGGGGTTTCCGGATTTGTCAACAAGTCGGCTTTCCAGAATTTTTACCCTGTGCTGTTTACCTCCGAGTGACATTTCGCACCAGGCTCCGGGGAAAGGCGACAGGCTGCGAACGAGGTTGTGCACTTCGCTTGCAGGTTTTGACCAGTCTATCCGGGCTTCAGCTTTGTCAATTTTGTTTGCATACTGCTCCCCATCCTGCGACTGCGATTTCAGTTTCAAAGTTCCATCTTCCAGTTCTGCCAGCGCCTTGACCATTGAAACGGCGGCAATTTTTGTCAGTGCATCATGCAACTGCCCGGCTGTCATATCAGCCGATATGGGAACTTCATCCGTCAGTGCGATGGCGCCTGTATCAAGTCCCTCATCCATTTTCATAATCATCATGCCGGTCTTTTTATCGCCCGCCATAATTGCTCGCTGGATGGGGGCAGCCCCGCGCCAGCGCGGCAGGAGGGAGGCATGGCCATTATAACATCCAAATCGCGGCGCTTCCAATATAGCCTTTGGCAGCAGCAAACCATATGCCACGACAACGGCAACATCGGCATTGTGGGCAATAAATTCGGCCTTTGCTGTCTCGTCCTTGAAAGAATTAGGCGTGAAAATCGGTATGCCCAGTTCCACCGCTTTTTGGTGTACCTGCGAATTGACAAGTTCCAACCCGCGACGCCCGGCTGGCCGCGGCGGTCGGGTATAGACCGCAACAATCTCATGGCCCGCGGAATGAATTGCTTCCAGAACCGGTACGGAGAATGCGGGTGTGCCCATAAAAATTACGCGCAGGCTCATTGGTAGTCTTCCTGTCGTGTTCGCATGTGTTTAGCCGATAAATTTGCGATCAGCTTGCCTGGCGGATTTGGTGAATTTTTTAATCACCATATCACGCTTGAGTTTGGAAATATGATCGATGAACAAAACACCGTTAAGATGGTCGACCTCATGCTGAATGCAAGTGGACAATATACCCGTGGCTTCAAGCTCCTGTTTCTTGCCATCGCGGTCGATATAGGTCACCCGACAGGCATCGGGTCGTTCCACATCGGCAAAATATTCAGGAATGGAGAGGCAGCCTTCCTCATACACCCTGGGTGTCTCAGACTGCCACACGATTTCCGGGTTAATCAAAAAAATCGGATTCCTGTCGGGCTCTTGTTCTTCGTCAGAGGCATCGACGCCGTTTTCATCGTCATCTTCGTGTTCGCGAGGAGACACGTCTATCGTAATAACCTTGATTGGTTCGCCTAGCTGGATGGCGGCAAGACCGATGCCAGGCGCATCGTACATGGTTTCCAGCATGTCATCGAGAAATCTACACAATTGGTCATCAACCCGTTCAACCGGGCTGGACTGAACACGCAAGATGGGATCGGGAATTAAAATGATTGATTTGATACTCATCGGGATCAAATATGAAATGGCGGCTAATGCGTCAACCTTGCATTTTTTTCTCCGTTTATGTTTTGTTCTTAATTTTTCGCCCGAATCGTTTATAGTGATGCCATGAGTACAGTTTCGGTTGATTTTACCGCCCCATTATTACAGCTCGGCCAGAGGTGGCTGTCGCTAGGAGACATGCTGCTGGCAGGATTAATTGTGTTTGCATTATTTCTTGCCGTGTTTTTGTTTTTTGGCTGGCGAAGAAGCCGCCGCCGCCTTCAGCAGGACGCAATCAATAGTGAACGGGCACGGGAAGCAGAACTTCGAATGGCAGAACTTGTGGCCAGTCAGAATGAGCTGACAGGTCGCCTGCAGGCAATGTCTGAGGGCATGACTGCTCAAAATGCAACGCTTGCCAAACAAATGGATGAACGATTGTCCGGTATGAGCGGACGGCTTGGTCAGTCAATCAGTGAAACTACCAAATCGACACAGGAAAGCCTGACAAAACTGCAGGAACGGCTGGCGGTGATTGATGCTGCGCAGACCAACATCACCTCACTGACCGGCCAGGTGGTTGAATTACAGAACATTCTCAACAACAAACAAACCCGTGGCGCTTTTGGTCAAAGCAGAATGGAGACCATAGTTCAGGACGGACTGCCCATGGGAGCTTTCGAGTTTCAGGCAACATTGTCCAATGGCAAGATGCCTGATTGCCTTATTTCCATGCCCAATGATGCGCCGTCTCTGGTGATCGATGCCAAATTTCCATTGGAGGCCTGGAGCGCCATTCAAGATGCACAAACCGCTGAATACAAAAAAGCAGCGGCAACACAGTTCAGAAAAGATATGGATGTGCATATCAAGGCGATTGCCGAGAAATACCTGATACCGGGTGAGACCCAGGATACGGCCTTCATGTTTGTGCCTTCGGAATCAATTTTTGCTGAAATTCACGAGCACCATGAGTCTATCGTGCAAAAAGCCCACCGGGCCCGGGTGGTAATTGTTTCTCCCTCACTTTTAATGTTGTCAATCCAGGTCATTCAGGCGGTGCTCAAGGATGCCCGCATGCGCGAGCAGGCACATTTGATTCAGGGCGAGGTGGCGCGGCTGATGGAAGATATTGGACGATTGGATATACGGGTACGCAAACTGCAGAACCATTTCAATCTGACCGCGAAAGACATTGATAATATTCTGATATCCACCGGAAAAGTGACACGGCACGGCGAGCGTATTGAAGCGCTGGAATTTGCTGCAACCGGAGAAGGATTGCCAAATGAAGCAGCCCCGGCTGAGACACCAAAACTGCAGGTGATTGAGTAGGGGCGATCAGAAATCAAACATTTCCGAAGTGATTTGATCCTGTGGCAGCCAGGTTTCGTGAACCCAGAGCCATTCAAACCCGTCCCCAACCAATCGCAACAAAGCTGTTGACAGTCGAGCATTTTCCGGCCTCGAATTCTGCGCACCGCGCTGATACTCCTCATAGGTCACAAGATAAATATCACCTGGCAGTTTTTGGTGGATTTGCACCTTGCCGACACGTATGCAAAAAGCCCTGTTCCTGCCATAACCCGCTTGAATTTGTTGTAGTAACTCATCACGGTTTGACATCTTTCCTGATGGTTGAATGTTGACAAATTCCGGTGCCAGATGATTGCGGACATATTTGTCGAATGATCGGCTATCACCATCAGTCTTGCCGGCAAACCAGTTGGTGAAATAATCATGCAGACGGGTAATTTCATTTGTAATCTGTGCGTTGGTTACTGACATGGGTATCTGAAATCCTTCTGTTTCAATCAATCACTAACATACAAGAAAGGGCCTGATCCAGCGGGACGTAAAATCAGGATCAAGAATTACGCCAGCCAGTTCCTCCGCAATAACCGGCGCACGCAGAAAGCCTGCACCGGCGTGGCTCATGGAATAATATATATCGGGGTTTTCACGGCTACGGCCAAGGCGCAATAAACCGTCACCAACAAGCGAGCGGATGCCCACTCTTTTTTCGACAATTTTGAGGTTGACAATCTCAGGGACAAATTTGGTTGTCTCTGTCAGAATTTGTTCGACTATATGCTCACACA
>QIIJ01000277.1 GCA_003232595.1 Aurantimonadaceae bacterium
GAACGCTCATTTTGCAAAAGGTGCAGCATCCAGTGGGCCAGCTCAACATTGCGGTTACCGGCGCCCTTGGCCTGCCGAAGCGCCTTCATGAAGGCGTCATAGCCAACGCTGTTTAATTTACCTGTGACGGTTTCCAGGCTGATATCACTCATAATATATCCCTTTTGGTTTTAATTTACATTATCAATTGCTTGTGTATTTTGTCGCCGCTCCATTGGATCAAAACGTGCATTGTCGAGATAAACATCTTCTGGCGCGTCATTGTCAGGATCGATCCACGCTGTCCACCCAAGCTGACCGGAAACGCCCAATTGGGTTGGCGGGGCGCATCGGGCTGGAAGTGACAGTTGAATATCAAACTCATAGCGATAACCCAGATAGAAAAATATCAGATCCGTAAGGTTGTCTGATAGTTCGCCCGAGGGCAAGAACTTCCGATATTGGTCCAGATCGGCGGCTTTGATCGCAATGCGGATTTTTTCGTTGATGCTATAAATGTGCGCGCCAAGAAATACGTTTTTCCCGAGCGAATAGCCGCTGGAACCAAGACTTGCCATGTCGGATGGTTCAAACGACAGCCAGGAGCCGATGCGCTCCTGAACTTCGATATCAACGCCAAAGACACCTCGGATTAACTGCATAAGGCGCGGTCCGCTTTTGATGCGGGAGCCGACCAGACCGGCAAATGAGAGTTTTGCAATATCATCAACACTGTCACGATTGAAGTAGCTGTCGCTGCCGATGCCTGCAACCGAGCCTACATATGAAAAGAACCGGTCTTCCTTTGGTCTGTCGAACTGGCCTATTGGCCGGGCGTCCGACCAGGCACGAAAAAATAGCTGCCGGAACCGATTGCCGAATATGTCTAGAAATCGTGAAAACGACGGGTCGTGCCGGTTGTTCCAGCTATAGGCCTCGATGGTTTTATCAAGTGGTAAAGCCCCTTGCGGTCCGAGAAAGCCCAGGAATTTGGAGTATAACTCTGGCACACCATCAGGCTTGTTTTCAAAGCGTACAACATTGGATGCGGCAAAATCGAGGAAAGGATCCTGATACAGATTAACAATATCCTCGGCCATTCTGGCACTGTCGCCAATCCGCGGTTTGTCCGGCGAAGCGCGTTCCAGTTCTCGCAGGACGGTAAAGAAATCAAATCGCCAGGGTTCTGCTGCAAGGTCATCACGAAAGGTCATAACAACCGACCGGATCCCGACCGCGGTGGCCAGGTTTTGATGATGCCGCGCTGGGTCGATTCAATGACTGTCTGGGTGAAAGAATTCATCGAGGTATATTCGGCAAAGAACCGGTCAAGTGCTGCGCCGATCAAAAAGATACCGCTACCCTCAAATGCTTTTTCATCGATCTTGACTGTAATTTCAATGCCACGCGCTGCATTAAATCCGTTGTCCTGACGAATTCGGCGAACAATGGCGCGACTTTTGATGCTTTCAATGCCGCGAATGCGCCGCTCGGTAACTGTGTCAGATAAATCTGCGAAGATCGACAGCAATTCGCGAACACCACCGGCCCGGTCAGAAGAAGAACGGTCAAGCAGCCCCAGGTGATTGAGGCTCAACAGGTTGATAAGTTTCCACAAAACAGTGCCGCTTGGCGCACTGTCGTGCTGCTTTTTCTCCAGATGAACCAGGGATTCTCGTGGCGGGGTCGGCCCTGCAACGCAGGCAAGTTCGATGGATGTATCATTAGCAAGATAAAAATCCGCGCCAGCCTCGCCAATTGGCAGTTGATCGGTTAAATGCCGGTTGCTTGCCTTGCATCGAACACTTAGTTCACGAACCCGGTCCTTGTCATCAAGCGCCTCGGGTTCATGCAGGGAGAGGAACAACTCGGTTCCGGTGTAGTTGCTCTGAACTCCAAAACGTTTTTCTTCTGTCGTTCGACGTCTTGGCACCCTTCGCACAGTATAGAACAGCGCATTATCCACTGGCGTATTGCCGGTTGGCAGGGTGTAAAGTGGGAATACCCTCACTTTTTCCTTGCTGCCTGGATAATGCGCAAATACATCAATCAGTTTGTGGGCCTCAAAATCCATGGGTTTACTGCGGTCGGGCAGGACATGATGTTCATGCTCCCGCGTTCTGATCGGAATGCGCGAGCAATTCATTTCAAAGAAATTTGAAGCTGCTGCTGAATAAAGCGAAAACATTCCCGGTTTAACAGCTGATGCAAGCCGTGAAATGCTTGTGTTGAATTCAATCAGAACATCAACTTCTGAAGCATCAATTTTGGACAAAACCTTGCGCAGGTTTTTGATCCTAAACCCGAGAAATTTGTTGGGGAAAGTAAAAAACTCTCGCAGAATTTCAAAACCCGAAAATACCCGGTCATCCTGATCGAACAGTTTTTCATCCGGGTCAAATCCGATTTGTTCAATAATATCCGGATTGCCGATTATAAATTTCGCATCCCCAAATTCATCCAGATAGCGGAAGCTGATCCGGTTGCAGTTGGCAAACAATTGCTCGTAAATGGCATCGGTGTCGTTGGCCGGCCCCAGCAAATGAATGTGCAGAGTATCAATGCTACATTCTTTCAGCGGTGCAGGCTCGTCTTTCTTCGACTTTTTCTTTTTGCTGTCAGGAGACATGGTGCGGCGCTGAAGTCTCAAGCGGAGCCCGGCAGTTGTGCCAGGCTTGATTTCAAGGCCCAGAGCCTGAAGTGGAGCAGGGGCCGGATAATATTCAGATTTCTCCAGATGCAGCGGCCACAGGGACAATTCGCTGCTCAATTGGTAGCGACAGGATACCCGGCGTTCCTGCTCTATATAAACGGCATCAATATAGGAGCCCTTTTTAAAATGAATACCATCAAGCAGGTTTGGATCATCATATGAAGGGCTTGCCTGGACCAGTGCTGCTGACGGTATCGGGGCCAGATAGTTCGGCAGGATCTGGTCAAGCAGCGCTGTAGTGAACTCCGAAAATTCGCTTTTCAGTTTCAACTGAACTCGCGCTGCCATAAAGGCAGATCCCTCCAGCAACCCCGCAAGACCCGGGTCCATGGTTTCTGCTGTGAGCCCGCCAAGTCTTTCGGCAACACCTGGAAACTCTGCAGCAAAATCTGCCGACCTCTCGTAGAGGATTTTAAGCTCGCGGTTGTAGTATTCAAGAAATTCGCGGTTCATTTATCGCCTGCTGACTGTCAAGACGGGGCAAGCTTGGACAATTGGACCTTTCCAGAACCCACATCGACCTCTGCAACAAACTCTATTGGAATGTCCAGCGGTTTGCTGAGCATTTCCGCCGAAATCTGGTAGCGCATTTTCTGGTTGGTCTCGTCAAATACCTTGCTGCGTTCAACACTGAGTGTTTCTGAATTAAGCCGCGGCTCGTGCTGCAGCAGTGCATTGATCAGGTCTGCAGCGATATTATCAGTGCCGCGCTCGTCGCTGGTCAGATGCGCCACATCGTAAAGGCCGAAATTGAGGACAGATTTTTTAACATAATCAAGCCCGGACAAATCTTCGATTGAATCAAGGTCAATGGTATTGACCAGCGATGACAGGTCAATGGAAAGGTCACGCTTGAGGATCGCTTCATTGGCACCCCGTCGTTTTAATGAGCCACGGCCTGACAGGACTTTCTCTCCGCCAACTCTTTCATCAATTTTTTTCTTGGCATCACCCGCATCAAATGCGTCGCGAAACGCGTGCATCAGCGGAATTTGGAATTGGTCGGTTTTTTCTTTTTTTTTTCTCATTGTCCAGAACCAGCGATAAAAACAAAAATGCAGGCTTTATCCAAATTCAATTTGAGTTTGAATAGTAAATCCGGCTGTAACAACTCAAATTACACCAGACAGGTAATCACTCCGCAACATTGTTGTGTTGCGAAGTGATTGATTTGACTATGATGCCGCAGTATTCTTGGCAAAGTCCCAACCCTGCGGTGTTGCCGCACCAGCAGAACCATCTTCATTCTGCTTGGTATAGGTTGTGACATATTTCCGGAAATTCAAAGTAAGGTGCTCCCCAATCCGGTCCAGCCCGTCTGCATCGCCATTGGCCTGATAGGAAGTTACAATGATTTCTTCCATTTCGACTTTGAGGTATTCCACCGGGGAATCACCACCAGATTCACGACAGGTAAGCGTGCCAGTGGGAATCGGTTTGCCATTACAGCAATACTTCATGATTGCAGGTGTTGAAGCATCTGTATCCTTGGACAATGACATATCACCACCGGTGACCTTGCCGCCGCCGCCACCACCATCCTTGTGGGTTGTGCCGCTCTGGACCATGCCCCATGACCAGGAATTAATGTGGATTTCGTTTTGGTGGGCGGTATCCTTGGCTTCGCCGTCGATGCCTTCCAGTTTTAAAAAGCAGTCCATAGTCATAACGTATTCTCCTATCTGAATTTTCACTTGTTTGAGTTGTGCCCCAATTTCAAGAGAAGGAATAATCTTCCCAATACTCGAAAATTGGTTACTGATTATTTGTTACTTCAATCTCCTAGGTTGCTTTACCCGGCAGGCGAGATACCAGGCTCATGCCGATATCCATGCCTTCCAGCTGAAAATGAGGGCGCAGGAAGAAGCGCGCGCCGTAATAACCCGGATTTTCTTCATCCTCGTAGACCTCAACTTTGGCCTCGGCCAGTGGTCGTTTTGCTTTTTCAGCTGATGTTGAATTCCTCGGGTCGCCGTCAACATACTGGTAAATCCAGGTCTGCAGCCACTTTTCAAGATCAGCCCGCTCCTTGGTTTCGCCAATCTGGTCACGCACCATGCATTTCAGGTAGTGGCTGAAACGAGATACCGCGAACATATATGGCAGGCGAGAAGAAAGGTTGTCTGATGCAGTCGCCTCCTTCTTGTCGTATTTTTTGGGCCGATAAAGTGACTGGGCTCCGATAAATGCCGCTTTGTCGGTATTCTTGCGATGAATGAGTGGCAGCAGGCCTGATTTGGATAACTCAGCCTCGCGCCTGTCGCTGATTGCAATTTCAGTTGGACATTTAAGATCGATGTCACCATCATCTGTCGGGAACGTGTGGGATGGCAGATTGATGACTTCACCACCCGACTGCACACCGCGAATGCGTACGGTCCAGCCGTATTCCTTATAGGCTCGATTGATATTGGCAGCCATTGCATAGGCAGCATTCATCCAACCATATTTGTCGCCCGTGTGGCCGTCAGTTTCTTCTTCGAATGCAAATTCTTCAACCGGGTTGGACTTTGCACCATAGGGTTCACGGGAAAGAACCCGTGGCATGCAAAGACCCACATATCGGGAATTTTCTGAGTCCCGGAGAGACTTCCACGCGGCATAATCAGGTGTATCAAAAATTTTACTCAAATCGCGCGGGTTGGAAAGTTCTGTCCAGGAATCCATGCCCATCAAGGTTGAATTGGCACCGGAAATGAACGGACAATGTGCCGCCGCTGATATCTTGCCAAGGTCCCGCAACAGACGAACGTCTGTGGCTGAGTGGTCAAAATGATAGTCGCCGACCAGAGCGCCATAGGGTTCGCCGCCCAGCTGGCCGAATTCCGCTTCATACAATTTTTTGAACAGCGGGCTTTGGTCCCACTTGGCATCTGGATAGAGCTTAAGATTGCGATACAGCTCCTTTTTGGAAACATTCATCACCTTTATCTTGAGGGTGGAATCTGTTTCCGAGTTATGAGTGAGATAATGAAATCCGCGCCAGGCGGACTCAATCTGCTGGTATTCTTCTGAGTGGAGAACCTCGTTCATCTGCGCCGACAATTTTTCGTCGAGACGGGCAATCATTTCATCCAGAGTATCAAGAACATCGTCTTTAATCAGGCTGGTATCTTCCAGTGCCTGCTGAACCAGGGTGCTAACCGCATTTTCAACTTCGGTGGCCGCCCGCTCGCTGCGCGGTTTGAAGTTCTGCTTCAGAATTTCAGAAAAATCATCAGCTTCCCGTACCTCGCCCGTGGCTTCGGTTTTGCTGGTTTCTTGTTTTGTTGCCATTTTAGTGCCCTTAATAAAATCTGACGGGGTTGGATGGATAGCTTTGATTAATCAGGTGTCATTGCCGGATTTGGCATCATCGCCATCGCTGTTCGCAGCTTGTGATTCTTCGCGCTTTTGTTTAAGTGCCTTCATCATTTCAGGATCGCTCAGGAGTTCCTTGAGTGTATCTTCCGCTGCCACCTTGCCGTCCATGTAGCGCTGCAGATTGGCCAATTGTTCACGGGCCGTCAAAAGCGCATCGAGTGCCGGAATTTGCCGAGCTATTGCAGCGGGTTCAAAATCAGCTATTTTCTTGAAAGTAAGGTTGACCCCCATTTTCTGGCCATCTTCACCGCTGAGCTTGTCGTCCATCCTGAATGTCACGGCCGGTTCGACGCTTTCCATATATTC
>QIIJ01000071.1 GCA_003232595.1 Aurantimonadaceae bacterium
TTCATTACGTACAACATAGCTTTCTATCGGCTCGGCAATCCATTTTTTCAACTCTTCAAGGCCGGTGACGGTGATACTGTATTTCTGGCTCTTGCGTTTGCCAACGCTTTCAACATCGCCTTTTTCGACAAAGCCTTCCGCTTCCAGCTTTTTCAATATCGGATAAATCTGACCAAAGCTTTCGTTCCAGAAATAACCCGTGCTATTGGCAATCGCGCGCTTGATGTCATACCCGATTTTGGACTGTTGGCGAGAAATCCCAATACCGCATAAGCTGTGCGTTTCTTACCGAGTTTCTTGTTGGGATTTTTCATGCAGAGCCTGTCATTATTTCTTGAATAGGGCATCCTTACCTATCCAACAGATAGGTTGCAATCATAAACGAGCGGCATGGAATGACAATGCACACTCAGTCGATAATGGTTGCGGATCACCTTAATAGAGGTGTTTCCATCGGCCTTCATCACGCATTCTCGGGATATGAGTCTGTGTTTTGGCGCTGCATAACCAGCCAATACCCTCTGTGAGTGACATGTTGCCGCATATTAGTGTTGCGCATGAACAAGGATGAGAGTAAGGTATATCTTAAAGATATAATTGACAGCGTTAATATGCTATTGTCACAAAGGGGAGGATACAAATGTCTTACAAAAGAAATTTAGGGAGTTCTGTCAGTGCCTTAACTATGGCTCTGTCTGCCATTGCGGTGTCTGTTTCGCCTGCTTATGCCCAGACGGTGGATGGAAATCCGGGCGAGTCGGAAGAATTGTCTGATGAAAACACAATTGTCGTCATTGGCAGTTATCTGAGCCGCAAGGACGAAGAGGCACCGGTGCCGGTTCTGGTGCTTGACCGCACTGACCTTGATAATTCGGGTCAGAACACAATCACTGATATTGCCCGCAGCCTCACCATCAACACCGGCGCGCAGTTTAATACGGATGAGCGCACACAGGGCGGCACGACAGGCACGGCAAATTTCAACCTTCGCGGCCTTGGTGTTGGCTCAACACTGGTGCTGGTCAATGGCCGCCGCCGCCCACTCAGTTTAGCAACCACCAATGATGGTGCTTCCTTTGTCGATATCAACGCACTGATACCGCTGGCGATGGTCGAGCGGGTGGAGGTACTGAAAGACGGCGCTGCCTCGCTTTACGGCTCCGACGCGGTTGCAGGCGTTGTGAACTTTGTTACGCGCCGTGATTTTGAAGGTCTTGAGGTCTCCGGTGATTTACGCTTTGTTGGCAAAGTCCGCCGTTCGCGTGATATCGGAGGTAGCCTGGTTTATGGTTTGCAAGGTGATCGCGGCGGGATTGTTTTGGCCGTAAGCTATCTTGATCGCAGCCTTTTGACAGCGGACGAACAGGGCTTCACAGGGGGCGCATTTTCAGTGCTTGGCAATCCGGGTGCTTTTCAACCTGCGTTTAAGCCATTTGTCGGCCCTGGTGTGCCGCTGGCAAATATCCCTACGGTTGTTCTTGGCTCTCCGGTCGCCGATCCGGCCTGTGGAGCCAATGGTGGCATAGTGACCCCGGGCGCTCCCGGCTCAACATTTTGCGGTTTCTTGACGGACTCATTTTTAACTCTCCTCGCTGATGAAAGACGGATTCAGGCTGGGTTGAGTGCGCATTATGAAATATCAGATCGTGTCGAGATTAATTTTGACGCATCGTTTTCTGACAATAAAAGCATTCGTCTAACAGTGCCCTCATTTCCGCTGACCTCGTTTCCGTTTGTCCCGCTAAGCAATCCGGGATTTGTATTTGGCAGTGCGCCTGGACAGGTCGTCGGTACGTTAAATGCTGTCTCTCTACCGCCGACTTTTACAAGAGGCGCGGTGTTCTTTGGCCGCGCTCTGCCATTTACTGCGGAACCTGTACGAAATACATTCAATTCTCAGGTGTTTTGGGCTAGTGCCGGGCTGAATTTTGAAATGTCCGATAATTGGAATCTGGACGTTGCGCTGACTTATGCGCATCAGGCTTTTAACACCGTGACGCCTGATCTGCTGGCGGATCGCTTCGTCGCGGCGCTCGAAGGCAGGGGCGGGCCGAACAACAATCAGTTCTTCAATCCGTTCGGGAGCAGCATAGGCGCCGTTCCTGGCTCTCCCTTTTTCAATGACCCTGCAGTCATCGCTGATTTTTCCAGTGCGCAAATTTCGAATGCAACAAATGACTTTTTCACAATTGATATGGTCGCGACCGGAACACTGTTCACTATCGGTGGTCGCGATGTTGGTGTAGCGGCGGGTTTTCAATTCCGCTACGACCAGCGCAGCCTCGACTTTAATCAGGAAGCAAACGACAACCGGCTACTTTTCCTTTTCGGTCGATCTGACGTCGATTCGAAGACGGATGTCTGGGCAGGTTTTGTTGAAGCATCGTGGCCGCTTGCTGATACATTGGAATTGCAGACCGCCATCCGCTTCGAAAATCACCAAGGCAACATCGGCAGTTCAATCAATCCAAAAATTGCCGCCTTGTGGTCGCCGGTCGATTATATAGATGTTCGGGCATCCTTCGCAACGGGCTTCCGGGCTCCGCAATCAACACAAAATAATCCACTATCGTCGATTACCTCGATACAAGCTGTGTCTGATCCGTTAAATCCAGGTGGTCAGGCCTTATTTGTTCCGGTCCTCCGGGTTGGCAATCCTGACCTGAAGCCGGAGCGTTCTCAATCCTATAATTTCGGCGTAACAATACGCCCGTTTGATGGCCTTACATTGCGGGCCGACCATTGGCGCTTCACCATTGATGATCTTATCGTTGGCGATGCTGCGCAGGTACTGGCAACCGGGAATAACCCTCTGAATGTAATACGTATTCCGGGCGTTGGTTCAATCGAGCGCCTGGAAGGCACGTTCTTCAATGCCGCGACGCTGAAAACCAACGGGATCGATTTTGAAGCATTGCTAAGGCAAGACCTTGGCAGCGCCGGTGCGCTGCGCGTTGATCTGACAGCGACCTATGTTCTTGACTATAAACTGCGCGAATTTGTTGGTGGCCCACTGGTCGAGCGTGTCGATCAGCGCAATTTTGGTACAATTGCAACGTCAAACCCGGATTTGCGCGGGAACCTGTCGATTAACTGGACAATGGGTGCGCATTCGCTAACCGGTATAGTGCATTATATCGACTCATATCTCAATGATGAGCCTTTGACCCGCGCAATACCGGCGCCAGGGGAGCAGATCGATAGCTGGACGACATTTGATTTGCAATATGTTGTTGACCTGCAAAAACTGACCGGTCTCGGTTTTGGCAGCGGCACCTCGCTTTCGATTGGCGCGGTTAACATCACCGACGAGGCACCTCCCTTCGCTGTAACCGAAAATGGCATACCCTACGATACGCGCGTCCACGACCCGCGTGGGCGGGTCATCTACGTCGGTTTGAAACAAGCCTTTTAAAAAAGGAAGATAGGGTTTCATGCAAGGTTTAACATTTCATCATAAGGAGACATGAAAAATGAGCAGTAGCAACTCTCTGGGTGCCCCCGGTTCACCGGAAGAAATTGAGATTTACGCCCAAATTACGCCGCCAGATTCGGCAAAATCATTCCAGGATGTGCGCGACGATATCGATTTCATAAAGCTCGCCCGCGCGCAACTTGTTAATGGCGGTCCATGCTTTGACTTCGAACAACCTTTATATGGCTTTTCAGACGGAAAGTTTCAGCAGACCGGTAAGACATTCCATCTACTTGAGGCCTGTACTAGGCAACCTGTTGTTCTGGTCTTTGGTTCTTATACATGCGGCATTTTTCGGCGCGCCTGGCCACCCGTGCATGATCTATGGAAAAAATATGGCGACCGGCTCACCTTTGTAACCGTCTATATTGCAGAGATGCACCCCACTGATGGTTGGGAAACCATCGATAATCGTGCAGAGGGTATATTGTTTGCCCAGCCCACATCCTTCGAACAGCGCGAAGTACCTGCGGCGGCATGTGCGCGCCATTTAAACATTGAAATGCCCGTTGTGCTTGACCCGATGGACAACCGCATCGCCCAGGCTTACGGCGCGCTACCGAATCGTCTTTACCTGATCGCGGCGGATGGAACGATTGCGTTTCAGGGCGAACGAGGACCCCAAGGGTATAAGCCTGAAGTTCTTGAGGATGCCATAAAAACCATACTCGGCTGAGGTCTCTGGGCCAACCTATAGGATTATCGCGGGAACAGATCGGATGTCAGTTTAAGACCGGACAGGAGAATAACGATGCAAGGTATAACATTACGCCAGAAACTGGAAGGTATGGCACTCGCTTATAATCCCAAGGTTGCACCTGATCTTTCCTTTCAGCTTGCTTTCGCGGTCAGCGGCGATGAACCGGGCGATTATTACATCTCGGTCGATAAGGGGCTAGCGCGCTTTCACATCGGCCGCGCTCCGGCACCAACCACGACCATCAAGACCCCGGCGCAGGTTTGGCGCAAGATTAGTGGTGGTGAACTGGACGGGGCGCAGGCGATGATGTCTGGGCAATATACCGTCGAGGGCGACACTTCGCTAATGATGCGCATGGGCGAGTTATTTATTCCTGCCGATCAGTTGGAACTTGAGGTAAAACGTCGCCCGCCCGGGCCGCTGCCCATTGGCGGCGCGGCTTACCTGTATCTGACAATATTTTCCTGGATTTTTCACCTTTTCACCTTCGGAGCGCCGATTGCAGACAAATCCATCAGCTACGGCGGAGCAGCCGCAATCGCGGTGGCCGTTACACTATATCGGCTGGTTTTCAATCGCCCGACGGTGATGGAGGCTGGCACGGCCATCTATTTTATCGTCATGCTGTTGGTTTTTGAAAGTAACAAAGCGTTCCTGCTCGAATGGGGCGGCACACTCAGCCTTTCCGTGATGTCATTTCTCTGGCTCATTGATATGGCGCTTGGCAGAATACCGTTGGCTGCGAATTATTCGAAATGGCATTTTATACCAGCGATGGAGAGCCATAGCGGTTTTTTGTACACCAACTTCATGATCAGCCTGGTCTGGGGCAGCGCCATTCTGCTCCAGGTCGCATTGCGGGTTTTTGGAACCGTCTATCCACAATATCATGGGCCGATGCTGGCCGCCGAACTCAGCGTCCTTGTGCCTGCTGTGATTTTCACCATCCAATATCCGAAAAAGGCGGCGGAGCGGCGCATTGAAGACCCTGAAGCCAGTATGCGCTTGTTTCGCACATTGGCTCTGGTTCTAATCGCGGGGCTTGTCTGCCTGCTCGCGATCGGCATTGGCGTCGGAAGTGGTTGATGGTTTAACCATTATACCCAAATAGCTGGGCTTCACGACATCTGTAAACATCTGAATTGAGGAGCAACCAATGAACGAGAACACACCGCCAGCAGGCGATAGAGATTTCAAAGATTTGATCGCCGGAATGGTGGGGCGGTTTGATGCCCAGACTGCCGGTGATCTGAGCGCCACCATCCAATATCACGGCAGCGGGTCGGGCGGCGGCGATTGTTATTTGTCGATCGCAGACAGAAAATGCGAATTTCACAATGGCCTTGCCGATGGTCCGACAATGACCATCAACACACCGACCAGCGTCTGGCTCGCGATCAGCAGCGGGGAGCTTTCCGGACAACAGGCATTTATGACGGGCCAGTATAAGGTTGACGGCGATGTCAGCCTGCTGATGCGGATGGGCAACCTTTTCCCCTCACCTTAAAATCGTACATTTGGTAAAACCGCGCTTTCACGGTGTTCGGTTTCGCCTTTCTGAAAACACAGGAGTATCTGGTTTGTCAACTTTCCGTAGTGACCTCTTAAAAGGCAAGACCGCGTTTGTTTCAGGTGCTTCATCCGGCATCAACCTGCATATCGCCACCCGATTCGCACTGGCTGGTGCCCGTGTCACCATCATGTCACGATCACCTGAGAAAATTGAGGCGGCGGCGGCTGGTATTCGTGCGGGCGGCGGTGATGCGATTGGCATTGCACAGGATGTGCGCGATCATGAAGGTGTTGGCGCGGCCTTGCAAAAAGCGGTCGATGAATTTGGCGCATTTGATATTCTGGTCTCGGGCGCAGCGGGTAATTTTGTCGCACCGTTCAACAAGATTTCCTATAACGGTTTCCGCGCTGTGGTTGATATTGACCTGATAGGCACTTACAATGTCCTTCGGCAGGGTTTCGCGCATCTTCGTCGGCCCGGTGCCTCGGTCATCAACATCTCTGCAGGGCAGTCATTTACTCCCTATCCCTATCAGGCGCATGTCAATGCCGCCAAAGCCGGGGTTGATATGTTGACCCGCACTCTGGCAATTGAATGGGGCGGACTTGGCGTGCGGGTGAATTCAATAGTTCCAGGTCCGATTGCCGATACCGAAGGTATGGCGCGGCTCGCGCCCGATGCAGAAACGGCGGCGAAAACCGCCCGGCGTATCCCGCTTGGCCGCTTTGGCACAAAAGACGAGATTGCTGATCTGGCGCTGTTTCTGTCATCGCCTGCTGCATCTTTCATTACCGGCACGCTCGCAGTACGCTGGTCGGATCAGGGGGCATGGATAGAAATTTTGGCTATGAAGATGAGCCGGTAGCAGGGTAGGGGAAAGGGGTCCGGTGCCCTACTAAACTGGGGTTGGGGTGAGGCGGTCTAAGCGCTGCAATCGCTAACGCGAGCGATGCTTGTAGCATCGCACCTACCCCTTAACCCCCTCCTCTTGAGAGGGAGAGGGAGATTGAAACTGACTCGCTATCAATCGTTGAGGAAGACGAGTTATGTTGAAAATTAGAATCATTCTGCTCTGATTCCTGGCGCTGGGGCTGGAGCGGGCTTTCCCGGTCATGCTGGGGCATATCACTAACAGAAACCTGTCTTTCATTTTGCATATATCAGCCTCCCCTGTCGCTTTGGCTGTCGGGCTTTTCCAATTCCTGCCTAAATTGCGCGCCAGACGTCCGGTTCAACCATCAGAGGTTTTATCACTAAAATAGCGATAACCTCCAGTCA
>QIIJ01000176.1 GCA_003232595.1 Aurantimonadaceae bacterium
CCAAGATGGACAATGCCAGGGGTTACAGCGCTGCGGTCAAAAGCCGGTATTTCGGCGTTGGCCCCGGCAAGAGTGGTATCGTTCAGGCGCATTCAACCTCCGTAAAGACGCGGTAACGTCATCGAGATCGCCGGAAAATATGTCACCGCCATAAGGGCGGCAAACAGCGCCAGATAAAATGGCCAGATGGTGCGAATAGTCGCTTCAATCGGAATTTTGGCCACAGCACAGCCAACAAATAAAACCGAGCCCACCGGCGGTGTTACCAGGCCAATGCCCAGATTAATCATCAACATGATGCCGAACTGCACCGGGTCCATGCCAAGTTGCTGCACCACCGGCAGAAATATCGGCGTGGTGATGACAATCAGTGGCGACATGTCCATGAACGTACCCAAAAACAGCAATATCACATTTATTATCAGAAGGATGACCAGCGGATTGCTGCTTGCAGACTGCAGCAGGGCGTATAGTTGTGCCGGCACCTGATTGAGCGCCAACAGCCAGGCAAAAGCTGACGCGGTACCGATAATCAGCAATACAAGTGCTGTGGTTTTAACCGCACCAATAGAATAATGCCGTGATAAATATGGCGTAAATTACCGCAATGGCACCGGATTCAGTAGCTGTAAAAACGCCTGACAATACGCCGCCAACAATTATCACTGCGGTCATCAATCCCGGCAAAGCTGTAAAAAACGCATAGGCAAGGGCACGAAAACCAAGAAATTTCTCTGCCTTATAACCGCGTTTGACGGCAACGAGATAGGCGGCAATCATCAAGGCAAACCCTGTAAGAATGCCAGGAACAAAACCGGCCAGAAACAGATGAGATACAGAAACAGTACCGCCGGCAGCGATTGAATAGATTATCATGTTGTGGCTGGGCGGGATTGTCAGCCCGATGGTTGCTGAAGTTACCGTAACATTGACGGAATAGTCATCATCGTAGCCTTTTTTGCGCATGATTGGGATGAGCGTCGAACCAAGCGCCGATGCATCAGCCACAGCAGAACCGGAAATGCCGCCAAAAAGCATTGATGTGGCGACATTGACCACACCAAGTCCGCCACGCACATGACCCACGGCACGACTGGCAAGGCGCACCAGCCGGTCGGCAATGCCGCCATGCAGCATCAGCTCACCGGCATAGATAAAAAACGGAATAGCCATCAATGCAAATACATTCATGCCCGCCGTCATTCGTTGAAACACGATGAGTGGAGGAAGACCATCCCAGATGACTGTCGCCAATGAAGAAAGGCCCAGCGCAAATGCCACTGGAACTCCGAGGATCAGCATCACAAAAAACGTGCCGAATAGAACGAGAAGAGTCATTCGGCGTCCTTCGGGTTCGCAACTGTAAACAATCGGTAGAGGTGTTCCAGGCTGAATATTGTAATCAGCACTCCGGCAATTGGCACTGGCAAATAACTCCAGCCATTTGAGATGCCAAGCGTTGGAATGGTATGGGTCCAGGTGGCTATCGCCAGTCTGCTGCCAAAGATCACCATGGCGATGCCAAAGCTGCCGACCAGCAGATGCACGATCGTGTCAATTGTCAGGCGTGTGCGTCCCTTTGTGCCTTCGCGAAAAAACACCAGGCCGAGGTGAAACTGCTCCCGAACACCGGCAGCAGCAGCAAGAAGTATGTACCAGTTCATCAGAAATATCGACGAACGCTCAGACCAGTTTGGCGTATCATTCAGAATATAACGGCCATATATCTGCCAACCGGTGATGACTGTCATAACCACCAGACCGGCGGCCGCAAAGGCGATTGCAGCGCGTGAAAAGCCCGACAGCAATGTTGTTATAATACTCATGGGTTGCTCATTGCGTGGGGCGGGAATTTTCCACCCCACGCATCCTTAAGATTATTTTACTGCCTGAATACGTTCCACCAGTGATTTCAGTTCCGGTGTGCCTGCAAAGCGCTCATAGACCGGGCCCATGGCATCAATGAAAGGTTGTTTGTCGACATCCTCGATGATCTCATTGCCAGCGGCTTTTACTTTGGCCCTGGAGCTTTCCACCCGGGCATTCCATAACTCACGCATCACCGGAACTGAAAGTGCCGCCGCTTTGCGAATAAGGCTTTGATCGGTGGCTGAAAGTTTGTCCCAGGTGATTTTCGACATTACCAGAACTTCCGGCGACAGCGAATGCTGGTCGAGTGTATAATATTTGGCAACTTCGAAATGGCGGGTGGATTCGTATGATGGCCAGTTGTTTTCCGCACCATCAATCACGCCTGTTTTCAAGGCCTCAAAAACCTGTCCAAACTCCATCGGCGTAGCGTTGGCACCAAGGGCTTCCATGGTGGCAACAAACAAGTCAGAGTTCTGCACCCGGATTTTCATGCCTTTCATATCGGCAGGTGACCTGATCGGACGCACGGAGTTATAAAACGAACGTGCACCGCTGTCATAGAAGGCAAGTCCGACCATGCCGTGTTTTTCCAGTGCGCCAAGAATTTCCTGGCCGATTTCACCATCCATGACCTTATACATATGTTCTGTGGAACGGAAAATATAAGGCAAAGCAGGAATAGCTGTTTCGGGTACAATGCCATTAAGTGGCGCCAGATTTACACGATTGATGTCAATCGCTCCGACAATGGTTTGCTCAATAGTATCCTTTTCTTCTCCAAGTTGGCGGCCAGCAAACATTTTTATGCCAAGACGGCCACCTGTCCAGTCGGACAAAAGAGTGCCCATATATTTTACCGCTTCGACGGTTGGATAACCATCCGCATGGGTGTCGGCAGCACGGAATTCCTGTGCTTGCGCCGATAGCGACAAGGCGGCTGAAACCGCAAGCGCCAGCAAGGTTTTTTTCAACTGTACTCTCATTTTACTTCTCCCTGTGTGAAGTGGATCAAAGTTTGTAGGCGGCCTTTGCCAGCCGGTAGGCAAGGTCGAGGGCCACTTCTCTCGCCTCGTCCTCGCCAATAAGGTGTTCACTAACCTGGGTTGCCAGGAATGCACAATCGATGCGCCGGGCAACGTCATGCCGGGCGGGTATTGAAGGAAATGCGCGGGTGTCATCGTTGAAACCGACAGTGTTATAAAAGCCCGCTGTTTCGCTCGCCAATTGACGAAAACGCATCATTCCCGCCGGGCTGTCATGAAACCACCAGGGCGGCCCGAGTTTCAGGCACGGATAGGCTCCGGCCAGTGGCGCAAGCTCGCGCGAATAGGCGGTTTCATCCAGTGTAAACAAGATTACTGACAGGCGCGGGTCAGTGCCAAAACGGTCAAGCAGTGGTTTTAGTGCCGCTACATAATTGGTCGCCCGGGGAATATCAAATCCCTTATCACGACCAAAACGTGCAAATATATCAGGGCTGTGATTTCGTACTGCACCAGGGTGTATTTGCATGACCAGACCGTCATCCACACTCATGGCCGCCATTTCCGTCAGCATCTGGGCACGAAACAGTTCGTTTTCATTCTGGCTACTATTTCCTGCCAGGACACTTTCAAATAGCTGAGCTATTTCACCTGCGGGAAGATCGGCAGTGCAGGCTGTTGGATGACCATGATCGCTCGATGTGGCGCCCATTGCGGCGAAAAACTCGCGCCGATTGCGATGGGCATTGAGATAGCCGGGCCAGGTGGCAGTATCCTCACCAGTGATTTCACCAAGCTTGCGGATATTTTCGTGGAAAGTATCGAATTCCGGATCTATAACACTGTCCGGTCGATAGGCGGTAATGACGCGTCCATTCCAGCCGCTGTCGCGAATGGTGCGATGGCTGGCTAAGGGGTCATTGGGGGCCTCGGTGGTTGTGATAACTTCAATGTTAAAACGCTCATATAGTGCACGTGGTCGAAAATCATCGCCGGCAAGACATTCCGCAATCGTGTCATAATACAAATCAGCAGATTTGGCATTGAGTGGCACTTCCAGACCGAATAAATCCTGAAATGTCTGATCAAGCCACAGCCGGGTTGGAGTGGAGCGAAACAAAAAGTAATTTTCCGCAAACAAACGCCAAATTTTTCGACCATCTGTCACAACGCGGCTGCCGTCGGCAAAGGGCACACCCAAATCTTCCAGCGCAATACCCTGGGACATCAGCATGCGGAAAACATAATGATCAGGCACAATCAGCAATTGGGCAGGGTCGGGGAAAATTTCATTTTTCGCAAACCAGACAGGGTCCGTATGGCCGTGGGGACAGATCAGTGGCAGGTTTGCAACTTCGGCAAACAAACGCCTGGCAATGGCGCGCGTGTCCGGGTCCGCCGGAAATAACCGGTCTTCATTCAGCAGCACTGGAACTCTCCCCTGATCGGTCCAAAAGCGCTTTCACTTCACGCTGGATTGGAATGGGATCGACCGCACCATAATCAGACACAGTCAAAGCAGCGGCAGCGCATGCGCAATGCGCTACTCGCGGGGAACCCCAGGTTGCCAGCAGATGGGCTAAAAAAGCACCGGCAAATCTGTCGCCAGCGCCGGTAAAATCAACGGATTTGGCAGGGAAAGCGGAAATATCCGGTTGCTCATTGCCCCAGGCAAGGCGGCAGCCTTTTGCGCCCGGTTTCAATGCGGCAATTTCGGCACCAAGGCCACGGTAAAAATCATTGATGGTACCGGCATCTTTGAGGCCCGTCTCAACACGGACGAATTCGACCATTGCTTCGCCCGGGAATACAACATCGGGTCTAATGCTCATCATCGCACCTCCCGGATTTTGCTGTGTTTGCCAATAGCCTCAAATACTGAATCAATATGCTGGCTGATTACCCGTTGCGCAGTCTGCGCATCGCGCGCACGAATGGCGTCGATTAGCTGCAGATGTTCACTGAATGCCAATTCAATACGACGCGGAATAGCACTTGTAAGGCGCACGCGTGCCTGATCAGTGTGGGCTTTTACCGATTGCGCCAGTCGCCAGGCGGCGGGAATCCCGGCCAGTTCGGCGAGTAGCGCGTGGAATTCCTCATCGGCATTGAAGAACGCAACATAATCATCTTGATCAACGGCAACTTTCTGCATGGCCAGCAGCGGCTCAACACGGTGCAAATCGCAGCCGTGATCACACAGCATTTTCATGACTTCACGTTCAAGTGCCCGGCGGATAATAATGCCTTCCGTCACCCGGTCGTCATCAAGCGGGGCCACTACTGAGCCAACTTGCGGCCTGGAGACAATCAGGCCATCATCAGCAAGTTTCTGATAAGCTTCACGCACCGGGGTGCGGCTTACCCCAAGCAGGTTGGCCAATTCGTGTTCGTTTATTCCCGTGCCCGGAGGCAGTTGCGAAAGGATGATTTTCAGCCTCACAAGGTCATATATCTGTGGGCCAATGGCCCGTGAACGATCAATCGAAGCATCGGCAAACACATCAGTAAATTCATTTCGAATTGCATCCTTTCGCGGTCTAGGCATGTTGGTCACCATTGTGAAAATGATCAAAAGCGGCTTCAACACCACGAATTTCCGCAAGCCCCTTCAGGCGACCGATAGCCGGGTAACCCGGCATGGAATTGCTGGTAATATCGCTCAGGATTTCCTGACCGTGATCGGGCCTCATCGGGATCTGATAATCTATCTGGCCTTGCACCTTGCGCCGTGTTTCTTCTGCACAAATTGCATGGATTAGCGCCGGCAGGCAGGCGTCACCGCCAAGATGTTCATCCTCAAAGAATGTTGTCATATGGCCCCACGTTTTCTCCCGCCGCGTATTGCGCAGGTGAAGGAAAAAGATGTGGGGAGCCAAATGTTTGATCATGGCTGGTAAATCATTGTCCGCACGAACACCAAGCGAACCGACACAAAAGGCAATACCATTCGCCGGGCTGGGGGCACTCTCGACCAGAAAAACAAGATCCTCCAGTTTCGACACAATACGTGGCAGGCCAAGCAGGCCAAATGGCGGATCGTCGGGGTGGCAGCAAAGTCGAATACCCAGAGCTTCGGCCTGCGGCACCACTGCCCTGAGAAAACTTGTCAAATTCCCGCGCAGAACGTCTGTGTCAATCTGGCGGTAACGTGAAAGCTGTTCGCGCAGGCCCTTGATGGTGTATCCTGTTGCGGCTCCAGGCAGACCTGCCATCACGCATTCACTCAATGCCTTGCAGCCTTCATCACCAAGATTTGAATAGCGGTGTGCGGCCTCTTCGATCACAGCGCGGGGATAACCGTTCGCGGCGTCGGAGCGAGCCAAAATATGGATGTCAAAAACTGCAAAATCAACAACATCAAAACGCATGGTCAATGCCCCGTTCGGGCGCATCGAACGCAATTGCGTACGCGTCCAGTCGAGCACCGGCATGAAATTGTAGCAAATTGTTTTTACGCCTTCAGCTGCCAGATTGTGAAGGCTTTCAATATATGCACGGATATGAATTTTGCAGGCTCCGGTGCCGCTTTTTATTTCTTCAGACACCGGCAGGCTTTCAACCACACTCCAGGAGAGTCCTGCCGCCTCGATCAGCTGTTTTGTGGTGTGGATTTGCCGTCGGTCCCAAACGACACCGGGTGCCAGACTATGGAGCGCAGTAACGACACCGCTGGCACCCGCCTGCCGGACATCGCTTAAAGATACCGGATCTTCGGGTCCAAACCATCGCCAGGTATGTTGCATCAACCCTGTTTCTCCGCTTCACAAATTAGGCAGATATTTTCGCCGGCAATTCTATTTGGTCATCCATGAGGCACTGTTTCTTGAATTCATGAATACTTGTATACCAATAAGTGATTTGATAGCAAGGCTCTCTTTGTGAGAGCCGGCGACTGAAACAAAACCTGAGGAGTGCGGCAGGAATACAAACACCGTGGTACTTTTCAATAAATTCAAGATGAAGCGTGTGAACGGACTATGTTTTTGAACCAAATCCAGAATGCCAATACGTGCAGCTGTCTGTTCACAAAAGACGGTTGAAACGAAAGTTAACACGTGTCACTGAAGAGCGTGATACCGGTGGCG
>QIIJ01000251.1 GCA_003232595.1 Aurantimonadaceae bacterium
CCGGCCGCCGTTCCCGCATCCGTATCACCATTGATCAAAGCCACTATCTGCACGGTAACAGTGGTTACCGCCTCAAGCGGGTTCCAGGTCAACCGTGCGGCATGGCCTGCCGCCATAACAACGATCATGGTTTCTCCAATGGCCCGGGATACAGCAAGAGTGATGGCTGAAACAATGCCAGGCAGGGCAGCGGGCAGCACTACTTTCAGAACTGTTTCGGCCTTTGTTGCACCCATCGCCAGCGACCCGTCGCGCAGCGATTGGGGAACAGCGTTGATCACGTCATCGGAAAGGGATGAAATAAACGGAATGATCATAATTCCCATAACCAGTCCGGCGGCCAGCGCGCTTTGGGCGGAGACTGAAAGACCCAGAGCCTCGCCCACCGCGCGGATAGCGGGTGCAACCGTAAGGGCTGCAAAAATGCCATAGACCACGGTTGGTATTCCAGCGAGAATTTCCAACATCGGTTTGGCCACTGCCCGCAAGTTTGGCCCTGCATATTCTGAAAGATATATGGCGGACAAAAGCCCCACAGGCACCGCCACAATCATGGCAATCAGGGTGATCATCATGGTGCCTGCAAACAGTGGAACGGCACCGATGGTATTTTCATCCACCTTGCCCTCATAAACTCCTGACAAAGGTGACCAGTGGGTACCGAAAAGAAATTTCCACAAAGGCACCTGGCTGAAAAACTTCACCGTTTCGCCCACGAGTGAGAACAGAATGCCAATGGTTGTGACAATCGCCGCTCCGGCCATCAGCATAAGAGCGAAACGCATGATCTGTTCGCTGCGATTACGAGCCCGGAACGAAGGAGTGATTTGCCGCGTGGTGAGCAAGTGACCCGGCAATCAGCACCGGAACACCGCTTTCGCCGAAAATAACAATGATAATCAGGGCCGCTGTAATGCCTGCAATACCTGTCCAAATCGCGCTGTAAAACCCGTGATAGACGGGGCGCGAATGCAACAGAGCGGGATTACCGATGGCCAAAGCCCGACCGCGCCCGAGGAACCAGGCAGTGGTAGAAATTAACAATACAACGAGGAATGTCGAATTCAGCAACTATTCATTCCTTCTTTCGCCCTGTTGGATGGATTGGTCATTTGGCAATGCTTCTCAACGCTCGTCAATTCAGCAATTCACCAATCATCGGCTGGAAATCTGTGACTCGTTCGCGCATGATTTCAAGCTCATCCTCCGGCAGTGGGATTAACCCCTTGTCAGCCAGATACCCATCTTCGCCGGCGGCATCCTCACTCATGAATTCGCTAATAAATTCGACAATGCCCGGAACCTTGCCCACATGGGCGTTTTTGACGTAGAAAAACAGCGAACGGGCAACGGGATATCCACCATCTGCAATATTGTCGAAATCCGGTGCAACACCATCGATTTTTGCGCCCTTTATCCGGTTTCTGTTCTGGTCAAGGAAGGAATACCCGAACACACCAATGGCATTGGGATTTGCCACAAGCTGGCCGACAATCGCATTGTCATTTTCACCGGCTTCGATATAAGGGCCGTCGTTGCGAATGTGCCAGGCTATTTTTCTAAAAATCGATTTGCCCTTCAGCAACTCGCCGTTTTGTTCCAAAAAATTGGATGGAATTCCGCGGGCCTTCGCGATTTCTGCAATTTTGACATCGCCTTTGGCCAGTCCGTGCAACGTTTTAAGCCAGCCAATACCTTTGGCACCGCCTCCAAGTGCAAGTTCCTCAAAGGCGTCACGCGTACCGGAAGTTGGCGGCGGCCCGAAAACTTCAATCTTTGTATCCGGCAAAGCGGCATCAATATCCGACCATTTCTGATAGGGGTTCTTGACAAGCTTGCCGTCCTTTCCGGGGACCAGTGCGGCAAGCGCCAGATAGAGTTGTTTGCGGCTTAATTCAAAAGTTTCGCCACCTTTGGCATTGGCAATCACAATGCCATCAAAACCGATGATTACTTCGGTGATCTTCCTGACTCCGTTTTGCTGACAGTTTTTCCATTCGCCAGCTTTCATCTGCCGCGATGCATTGGTGATATCCGGTGAATGTTTCATGCCGCCACCAGAACCGGTGGCAACCACCTTTGGGGTTTTGAAGCGGGTTTTCTTTCCGAACTTGTCGGCAACCGTGGTTGAAAACGGAAAGACCGTAGATGACCCCACAATGGTAATCTGCTCACGTGCGAGGGCGGTTCCTGCGCCGAACATTGCCATGCCTGCACCAAGCAGCATTGCTTTGGTCAGGAATTTTGATCTGCTCATGATACACATCCCGTTTCAG
Source organism: Aurantimonadaceae bacterium (assembly GCA_003232595.1). GTDB lineage: Bacteria > Pseudomonadota > Alphaproteobacteria > Rhizobiales > Rhizobiaceae > SZUA-100. The sequence continues at coordinate 2,277 of QIIJ01000251.1, forward strand.
AAGGTTACCTGTTTGCCTTCTGATAGGCGGCGCATATGAAGCTGACGTGACAGTTGTGTGACAGTTGTGTGACGTGAAAAAGGGACGAACACTCCACCGGCTGAAGCTGATGGATTCAAGTTACGGTTGGAAGCTGGATTGGTCGACAATGCGGTCGACTGCTTACCCACCTCCCCCTTGTGGGGAGGTCGAACGTTGCGACACGCAATGTTCGGGTGGGGGTAGTACTATCATCAATACAATCAAGTGGTTGTGGCGAGTAGTACCCCCATCCGAGGCCGATCTTTGATCGCCTTCGACCTCCCCACAAGGGGGAGGTGGAACCATAAAAGTTCAATATCAACCGTATACCTGGTGGGAAAAATGCATCACAATTCACGTCCTTGCCGCCCAAAGGCATGGGGTTTGCCGACCTCCTATCGGGAGCACTAAAGCGGTAGAAATACGGTGAACGTACTGCCTGTACCAAGCTTGCTTTTTATCTGCAGGCGGCCGCGGTGGCGGGCAAGGATATGTTTGACGATGGCAAGCCCAAGCCCGGTGCCACCCTTTTCCCGCGAGCGGCCACTGTCGATACGATAAAACCGTTCCGTCAGCCGTGGCAGGTGTTCTGGAGCGATACCTGCACCCTGGTCAGTAACGGCAATCACCAGGACCGGCCCGCGAATTCCAGGAGCCCGTCCCCGGTTGCTGATGCAAATTGAAACCTTGTTGTTGGAACCACCATATTTAATCGCATTCTCGATCAGATTGAGAAAAACCTGCGACAACTGGTCCCCGTCACCCAATATGCTGTCGTTGATGTCCTTATCTATATCCAGATTGAGCTTTACATTTTCCTGCGTCGCCAACGGCATCAATATTGTGATCACCTGACGGATAATTGCGCAAATTCCGGCCTTGCCGTCAGGGCGCACATGCTGATCTGCCTCAACCTTTGACAGCGACAGGAGGTCGCCAATCAGCCGGTCCATCCGTTTGGCTTCCTGGCCCATAATACCCAGAAATTTTTCGCGCGCCTTGGCGTCATCCTTTGCAGAACCCTTGAGCGTTTCGATGAAACCGTTGAGCGCGGTCAGCGGCGAGCGCAATTCGTGACTGACATTGGCCACAAACTCGCTTCGCATCAGCTCTGCCTCACGAACATGGGAGATATTTTCGAAACTGACCACGGCTCCCTGTTTGGTATTGGTTTCAAGCTGTACGACATTGACCTTAAAAGTGGTGCGTACCGGTTTTTTCAGGGTGATTACGCAATCACGTTTTACCCCGTTTTCCAGAACGCGGTCGATGATGTTCAATACCTCGGGATGACGCACTGCCTGAACAAAATCGCGCCCCGCAAGATTATCGCCAAACAGCGCAGTACCGGCCTGATTGACCAGCACAATCCTGCGATTTTCATCGACAATAAAAATTGCCGCACCGAGCCCGTCAAGGACCGGCTGCATGGAGCTTATCTGCACGGACGAATTCCAGATTCTGACAACAGATGAAGTCTTCTTATCGTATCAGCCATTGCAAGGGCAATCATTCAAATTCATTCAGACCGGCATTACTGAACCCGTTGACAAAGGTATCACTGATTAATTTGGCGAAAAACTCCGGGGATAACTCACCCTCTTCTGAAAACCATGTGTGGGTCCAGTTGATCATGCCAAAAAACATCATTGCAGCCGGAAACTGCATTGATTTGTCCATGGTAAAATCCGGATTTATCTCTGCCAGCGTGTCAAAGATTGATTCAATCGGCTTGCGCAACAGGCTTGCAACTTCTGCCCGTTGCGCATTTGGAAGAGCATCAAGTTCGCCCAGGATAAGCTTGTGTTTGGCGCGAAACCTTACGTTTTTCAAAAGCATCCGGCGGGCAACACTTTCCAGTTTTTGTTGGGGTGCAAGACTGGTATCGCCGTTTAGCGGTTCAAACGTATCGCGAAGGCTAAGGGCGTGATCGCGGAGAATCTCATAGAGCACCTGCTCTTTGGAGGTAAAATAGTGGTAAAGCCGGGACTTTGAAGTCCGGCAGCTTTTTGCGATATCTGAAATTGAGGTTGCGTGAAATCCCTTTTCAGCAAACAGGCCGGTTGCAGCATCAAGAATGGATGCGCGTTTTTTGTTGTAATCATCGGCCTTTGTTCGTGCCATGAAAATCCTCTATCGACACGGGTGCGGCCAATATCGCTTTGTTGCAAAAGTAACGTCGTTTATGAATTCAACAATCAGCGCTTGTCAACAACCCGTACAGCCTTGCCCTGGGAACGGGGAATTTCACCGCTGCTTTTCAGATTGATCCAGGCCGATATTCCAATCTGCGCCTTGATCTTCCCGGCAAGCGATTTTGCAGCCTGCTCCAGGCTGTCAAAAGACTGTCCGACCCGACCCTCAACCGCAATGGATATGGCATCCATCCGCCCTTCTTTGGTAAGAGTGATCTGGTAGTGGGCGGAAAGTGCAGGTTCCTGCAATATGATTTCCTCAATCTGCGAGGGGAAAACATTGACACCGCGAATGATCATCATGTCGTCGGTGCGTGCGGTAATGCGTTCAAACCGGCGATGGGTGAAAGCGGTGCCGGGAAGAAGCCGGGTCAAATCCTTGGTGCGATAGCGGATGATCGGCATCGCCTCCTTGAACAGGGCTGTCAGGACAAACTCCCCGGATGTCCCGTCTTCAAGCGGTGTAAATGAATTTGGGTCGACAATCTCGGGCACAAAAGCGTCTTCCCAGATAACGGCACCATCTTTGGTTTCGGCACATTCATTGGCAAGACCCGGCCCCATCAGCTCCGACAGGCCATAGATATCGACCGCGTCAATATCGAATTTGCCTTCGATTTCCCGGCGCATTTCCTCACTCCAGGGTTCAGCCCCGAATATGCCTATCTTGAGCGAGGTGGTGCGCGGGTCAATGCCGCGTTCGGCAAAAGCATCAGCCAGCGCCAGCAGATAGGAAGGTGTGACCATTATTATTTCCGGTTCGAAATCCATGATCAGTTGAATTTGCTTGTCTGTCTGCCCACCGGACATCGGGATCACAGTGCAGCCCAGTGCCTCGGCACCATAGTGGGCGCCAAGACCGCCGGTAAACAATCCGTATCCGTAAGCGATATGCACCTTGTGTTCGGCGCGTCCGCCGGAGGCGCGGATGGAGCGGGCAACCAGGTTGGACCAGACGTCAATATCGTTTTGAGTGTAGCCGACAACGGTCGGCTTGCCGGTCGTGCCGGAGGAGGCGTGAATACGTACGATATCCTTCATCGGAACGGCAAACATGCCAAAAGGGTAATTCTGGCGCAGATCTTCCTTGGTGGTGAAAGGAAATTTAGCCAGATCGTCAAGATGTTTCAGATCATCCGGGTGTACCCCGGCAGCATCATACTTTGCCTTGTACATCGCAACATTGTCATAGGCATGATTGAGGGTCCATTGCAGTTTTTTCAACTGCAAAGCGGCAATTTTATCCCGGCTTGCTGCCAGCACCGGTTCGCATTCGACGCAATGATCAATAATTCTGCCCATGATATCCCTCTATACCCGTTCAATTATCGCAGCAATGCCCTGACCAACGCCTATGCACATGGTGATAAGGCCGTAGCGGCCCTTGTTGCGCTCAAGCTGATTGAGGGCGGCTTGCGTAATCCGTGTACCACTCATGCCGAGCGGATGGCCAAGGGCAATCGCACCGCCATTGGGGTTTACCCGGGGATCGTCATCAGCAAGACCCAGTTCGCGCATCACTGCAAGCCCTTGAGCGGCAAAGGCTTCATTCAACTCAATCACGTCCATTTGCTCGATTTCAAGACCGGCCAGGGCCAGAACCTTGCGGCTTGCGGGAACCGGGCCCATGCCCATAATACGCGGCTCGATACCGGCCACCGCTCCCGCCACAATGCGCGCCCGTGGGGTAAGGCCACTATCTCGGGCAGTTTTCTCAGAAGCAATGATCATCGCCGCCGCTCCGTCATTAACACCCGAAGCATTGCCCGCTGTCACCGTGCCGTTGTGGCGGAACGGGGTGCCAAGTTTAGCAAGTGTTTCGAGCGGTGACAGGCGCAGATGTTCGTCCTTGTCGACAATGGTGACCGCGCCCTTGCGACCGGCAATCTCCACCGGAATGATTTCCTCGGCCAATCGTCCCTCATCCTGGGCCATTTTGGCCTTTTCCTGGGAACGGAAGGCAAAAATATCCTGATCTTCACGCGATACGGTAAACTGTTCGGCAACATTTTCAGCCGTCTCAGGCATGGAAGCGGTGCCATATTGCTCATGCATCAACTTGTTGACAAAGCGCCAGCCGATCGTTGTGTCGTGGCTTTCGACGATGCGTGAAAATGCGGCTGTAGCCTTGGCTGTGACAAAGGGTGCGCGCGACATGCTTTCCACCCCGCAGGCCAGCGCAAGGCCACCTTCACCGCTTTTAATCAGCCGTGAGGCCTGCAATACAGCATCAAGGCCGGAACCGCAGAGCCGGTTAAGAGTAACGCCTGGAACCTCAACAGGAAGCCCCGCCAAAAGTGCCGCCATGCGTGCCACATTGCGATTGTCCTCGCCCGCCTGATTGGCGCAGCCCATGAAGACATCATCGATTTGAGTCGCGTCCATGCCGCCGTTTCGCCTGATCAGCGCGCGGATGGGTATTGCAGCCAGATCATCCGTGCGCACGCTGGACAAACCACCGCCATAACGTCCGATCGGGGTGCGAACCGCATCACATATAAAAGCATCGTTCATTGGTTATCCTAAATCGCAGACCTGCATCCAAATGCTCTTTTATTCTGTCTTTGTTGCCTGTATGACAATAATAGAACGACCGGTCAATTATTAGATTTATTGCGATCGGCAAATCAGACCAGTCGTGTCGGGAGGAAAGATGGACGTTCAAACAAGAGCCGAAAAGGCTGCCAGAAAACTGTTGTCCGGCGACAGGGCTTCTCACTCCTTTGACATGAGACTTGACACCATCAGACCCGGTTATGCCGAAGTTTCCATGGTGGTGCGCGACGATATGATCAACGGCCATAAAACGGCCCATGGCGGGGTTGTCTTCACCCTCGCCGATACGGCTTTCGCCTGCGCCTGCAATTCGCACAATATTACCAATGTGGCGGCAAACTGCCAGATCAGTTTTGTTCGCCCGGCACTTCTGGGCGACAGGCTTTTGGCGCGCGCTGAAGAAATAAGTCTTGGCCGGCGAAGCGGTGTTTATGATGTCCGGGTCGAAAATGGTGATGGCAAACTTGTAGCACTCTTTCGCGGCATGTCCATGAGCCTCGACCGGCCGCTGTTTGAGGAGGATATGGAATGATCCTGCAAAATTATATAGAAGGCCACTGGCTCAAAGGCAGCGGCAATTATCGCGTGCTGCGGGATTCTGTGACCGGCGATAAAGTTGCGGAAACTTCGTCCGAAGGCCTCGATTTTGAGGCCATGCTTGCCTATGGCCGCGATATTGGCGGGCCAAACCTGCGAAAATACGGTTTTCATGACCGCGCCTATATGTTGAAGGCGCTGGCAACCCGGTTGATGGAACACAAGGAGGAGCTTTACGAACTTTCCTACGCCACCGGTGCAACCCGCAAGGACAGTTGGATCGATATCGAAGGTGGCTTTGGCACATTGTTTTTTGCCTCATCCAGAGCCCGACGGGAAATGCCGGATGGCAAGATTTTTGTCGATGGCGATCTCGAAAACCTGTCGCGCGGCGGTACTTTCGTGGGCCAGCATATTGCAACACCGCTTAACGGCGTTGCCATCCATATCAATGCCTATAATTTCCCTGTATGGGGCGCGCTGGAAAAATTTGGCCCGGCCTTCATTGCAGGTGTCCCGATAATCATCAAACCGGCAAGCGACGGCTCCTATCTCACCGAAGCCATGGTGCGGATAATCGTTGAATCGGATATTCTGCCCGAAGGCTCCCTGCAACTGGTCATGGGTTCGACCGGCGATCTGCTGGAC
>QIIJ01000151.1 GCA_003232595.1 Aurantimonadaceae bacterium
GCCCTTGCGGATACCGCCTGCGGGAAAAATCAGGATGCTGTTGCCGTTGCTCAAAACCTTGCTCATGATTTCGAATGTTTTTAATTTTTGCACCTCACGCTTTTCCGGCGACCATTCTTTGGGACTGCTCATCGGGATGGTGCCAAACAGCACCATGGGATAGTGTTGCGCCCAGTGTTCATATTCCTTGAAGTATGCCGTTGGCCTGATGCGCGAAACAGAATAAAGAGCAGATAATATCAGCGGCGGGTCATGGCGGCTGACGTGGTTAGCCAACACAATTGCGCCGTCAAGACCTTGCATTTTTTCCTTGTTGGAACAGCTGACGTTATAAAATATGCTGCCGGAGTATTCTGCCAAAAATGCTATCAATATATTTGATGCTTTTTTTTGCGGCAGTTTTTTGGTTCATGCTTTAATTCCGGATTGATTAGAGACATCTAAACCATACGGTGCCAGTTGTCGGTGTCAATTCATCTCGCTTTTACCGGCTATGGCAATGATGCAGCTATGATTCCGCAGCAACGTTGATTGGCAAATTCTATAGCTACATGATTACAAACACTGTTGTGGAATTCCAGCCAGTGCAGCCGCTGACGTTGCTGCCCCTGTGGCTGCAAAAAAACTGTTACAATTAATTATCGGGTCAGTCTGATTTGCTTGCGTTTCTCCTGTTGCTGGCTGGTCATTTGAGCCCATGGGCGGAATCCGGAGCCTGCGTGATCCGTCATTGCTGTAAATTCCCGGCAAAGAACCGTCCTGTGATTTGCATCGTTTGCTGGAATCACTTTGTCCGGCGATGCATGCTGCACGGGCTCTCAGACCTGTGCCAACTCTGCCGGGAATTCCTGTCCCGGCAATCCGGTCCATGCTGTCAAGCAAAGCCATGTCTTCACTGATTCCAGGAACTACACGCAAGGTTGTCCCATCCGACAGGCAGGAAAAACCGGGCTTGGTGACGGTTTTAGTCTGGCCATTCACATTGCAGAACATTTGTCCTGATCGCAGGATCGATTTGGTTACGCCATCAGTGACAAGCGTGTCCAGAATTCCGCCGCGCACTCCGAGCACAATATGGGGTGTGGTGATCTGCATGGTGCCGGATTTGGATATCTGGCCACCATAAAACCGGACCAGGCCGCTTTTCATATTGACGCCGATCGAACCATTACCGCGACCGGGGGAATAGACGAACTCATCAATTGTCAATTGCGAATTAGGCCCGATTTTGGCGCTCGATTCGTCGTTGAATACGATCATGCCAAGGCCGGTCCGGTTGCTTGTCAACTGGTCACCCAGTGATATTTGGCTACCAACGGACACATCCCCTCCACCTGACTTTTTGATATTGGTTTGCAGCGCTGTAACCGCGCCAACAACATCCGCGCGAGAAGTTGAAATGCCGATTGAAATCGCGATGGCAGCGATACCAAGTACCGCCAGAATTCGAGCTTTTTGCATTTGCTTCAACTCCAGTCAGCGGAAAGTGTAAGTGTAGCTCAATCCGACACCGAGGCTGGACTGATCGCGTGATGCGGTATTAAGGTCGAACTTCTGGTACCAGGCGTTGAGGTTGATGCGGTTTTGATCGTTAATCTCAAGTGCATGAGCCCACTTTAAGGTCCAGAAATTACCATCCAATGTCGTACCCGGTGTTGCGGACAAATCCGGCAATTTTACGCGGCCCGCACCAACTGTGATGCGTTGGGTCCACACGGGACCATCCGGTTTTGACCATACCAGGCCGGCATAACTGATTTCGCCCTCGATAAAATTGCCAACAAATGTACCGCTGTTGGTATAGTCAAACTGGCTGCGGATTGCGGCACCAATTGCATGTTTGCCGGAAATCCGGCGGGCGCCGCCAATTTCCGCACGCAAGCGATAGTCGGTAAATAGAAGATCGGATGTGCTCAGACTGGCATATCCGAAATTGGCAAAGACGGTCGAATCCACTGAAGGCCGTGTGGTAAATTTTGCCAGAACGCCATATTCCCGAACGGCAAAGCCTTCCTGAAATCCGTAATAGTCGCCATAGGCACTTAAGTTCATCCGAAGGGATGCAATGCCTGAATCCGGGAGGCCTTTGTCCCATGCCACAGCCACGCGCCCTGATGTTGCTGTGAATACGCCACCGGCACCACTGAGACTGAAATCGCCAAAAAGTCTCGATACCCGGGCGCGGGCTGTCAAGAGGATCGCATCATTGCCGGCGGTGTTTAAATCATGGCGCAAAATTGCGTATATTTCACCATAGGGATTAATGTCTGTGCGGTCGGCTATCAGCGCGGTCGGGGCAAAATCGGTGCGTACCACCTCTATCCCTGTGGTCAGCGAAACATAGCCGGTAGTGCCAGCCAAATCCCTGTCGATACGTTGAATAAGTTTCTCAGCCTCATCGCGCTTTTTCGGCTCGAGCGTGCCGATCAAAATTGCTGCGTTAACCTGCTGACGGGCAAGGTCATATGAGCCGACGTGATAATATAGCCGACCGGCAACCAGCCGCGCTTCCGCGTCGCGTGGATTGGAAATCAAATGCTGCTCAATGGTTGATAGTGCCTGGTCATATTGACCGGTATCAACAGCAATTTCAACAAACTGAGCAAGGGTGTTAGAATCGCCGGGATTGTTGAGCCGATTGGTAAATGCATCCTGATAGGGAGACGCAACAACAGGCAATGCCACAGCAAGGGAAACAGCCAGTCCAAATAACAGTTTTGCAATATTTCTTTTAAAAATCGGGCGGTTCATAATTCAATCCAGTTTATGCCCCAAAAAGCATTCCTTAATATATTCTTAACGGATTGAAAACCGAATTGGCGATTTATTCTGATGAGAGTTAACAGGTGTGTGAAAAATGTCATAAGTCAAATTCCGGGTGGAGTTGCGGTGAGATTTTGGAAACCCTGTTTGACAAGTGCTGCTACAACCCGCCATATTGGTTTCACGTGCAACGATAATGGCGGCTTGAATTATGGCAAAGAAGTTTGCTTCCCAGGGTGATATGGCCGAAAAGAAGGTCTCGTTTACCGAGATTGGCAGGGGTTTGTGGGCCTTTACCGCCGAAGGTGATCCCAATACAGGGGTGATCATCGGCGATGAAAGCGTGATGATTGTTGATGCGCAGGCAACCCCGCGCATGGCCGCCCAGGTGATTGAGAAAATACGCGGTGTAACTGACAAACCGATCAGGCATGTGGTGTTGTCACATTATCACGCGGTGCGGGTGTTGGGGGCTTCTGCCTACAATGCTTCTGAGGTCATTATGTCGGAAATGGCCCGCGCCATGGTGGTGGAGCGTGGGCAGGAGGACTGGGACAGCGAGTTCGAGCGCTTTCCACGGCTGTTTCAGGGGCACCAGTCTATCCCTGGCCTCACCTGGCCAACCACGACTTTCAATAATCGCATGACCATCTATCTTGGCAAGCGCCGGGTGGATCTGATGTTTCTTGGTCGTGCCCACACAGCGGGCGATATTGTCGCTTATGTGGGAGATGAAAATGTCATGTTCACCGGTGATATCGTTGAGTATAAATCGGCATGTTATTGCGGGGACGGCCACTTCAATGACTGGCCGGAAACGCTGGATAATATCCGCTACTGGAACGTGGATGCCATTGCACCGGGGCGCGGTGATGCGCTTGTGGGTCGCAATATGGTCAATGCGGCGCTGGATTCAACCGAAGATTTTGTTCGTTCAACCTATAATTCCGTGGCGCGGGTGGCGTTGGGAGGGGGCACATTGAAAGAGGCATGGGATGCCTGTCGCGCGGTCTGTGATCCGAAATTTGGTGATTATGCCATCTATGAACATTGCCTGCCGTTCAACGTATCACGCGCTTTTGACGAAGCCCGCGATATGGATACGCCGAAAATATGGACAGCGGAACGGGACAGGGAGATGTGGGAGGCTTTGCAGGGTTAGATGGTTTTCACGTCATAGAGGGGAATGAATTTATCCATGGTCATGATCACAAGTTTTTCCTGCTGGGCCTGGGCGATGAGCATGCGGTCGAAGGGGTCACCGTGATGGTGGGGCAAGTTGGAAACGGCGAGTGCGTGTTCTGGGAGAATTGTCAAGATGTTGATATTGCTGGAATAAATCTGCTCCAGCAAGTCATTGGGCATCGGCAGCTTTTTGATCGATGCTTTGATAGCCATCTCCCAGATAGAAGCAACGCTTACAAAAAGATTGTTTGTGTTTTCCAAAATATCTCGATGATTTGTTTTCAACCGTTTAGAGCCGGTCATATTCCAGAGCAGGATGTGGGTGTCAATCAAATGGGCGATTCTTTCGCTCACTTAATATATTCATCCCATTCGGGACCGAGTTCATCGAAGTCGTCCGGTACAATGAATTTACCTTTCCAAACACCATACAAGGACTTCTTTTTTGATGGTTTTTCTGCGGCAATCTTGACATATGGCTTGCCGTGTTTGGTGACATTGATCTCCTCACCCTTTGCTGCTCTTGCAAGGATTTGGGAAAGATTGGCCTTGATTTCTGCAACGGTGACGTTCATCGGAACCTCCAGTTATGGCCATAATATAGGCCATAATTCCAAAATAATCAAGCAGGAAGTGGGATAGTTCGTGTCCAAAATCTTCGAAACTCCGCTTTATCCCTACGCCCGTTCACCTGATCAGGATGCAGCCCGTCCTGTTCGTCATCCGGTCGTTGTGGTTGGTGCCGGGCCGGTGGGCCTGGCAGCAGCGATTGAGTTTGCGATGAGCGATGTGCCGGTTGTGGTGCTTGATGAAAATGACCGGGTGTCGAGGGGATCACGCGCCATTTGTTTTGCCAAAAGACCGCTTGAAATTCTTGATCGGCTCGGCTGCGGTGACGAATTTGTTGACAAGGGAGTACAGTGGAACCTGGGCAAGGTGTTTGTCGATGTGCAGAAGATCTATGAATTTGATCTTCTGCCGGAGGACGGCCACAAGAGACCGGCCTTCATTAATCTGCAGCAATATTATTTCGAAGAATATTTGATCAACCGGGTGCGCCAGCTCCAGGACGAAGGCAGGCGGATAGACTTGCGCGGCAATAATAAAGTGGTTGGCGTTGACGCGCGCAGTGACAGCGTGGATATTTCGATCGAAACGCCTGAGGGGAAATACAAGATTGAAACCGATTGGCTGATTGCCTGTGACGGTGCCAATTCACCCATCCGCACCATGATGGGGCTGGCCTTTGGCGGGCGGGTGTTTGAAGACAATTTCCTTATTGCTGATACGATTATGGAGGCAAACTTCCCGGTTGAGCGCCGTTTCTGGTTCAATCCGCCGTTCAACCGCGGCCAGTCCGTTTTGCTGCACAGTCAGCCGGACAATGTATGGCGGATTGATTTCCAGCTTGGCTGGGATATCGACAAGGACGAGGAAGCGAAAGAGGAAAACGTCCGCAAGCGCATTCATGCGATGCTTGGGGAGGAGGCACAATTCGAGCTTGAATGGGTATCGGTCTATACCTTCCAGTGCAGACGGATGGAGAAATTCCGCCATGGCCGGGTATTGTTTGCAGGCGATGCGGCCCATCAGGTTTCGCCCTTCGGCGCGCGCGGGGCCAATTCCGGCCTGCAGGATACCGACAACCTGATCTGGAAACTCAAACTGGTGCTGGAGGGTAAAGCACCTGAAAGCCTGTTAGACAGTTACAATGATGAGCGGGTTTACGCAGCGGATGAAAATATATTGAATTCAACCCGTTCGACGGACTTCATCACACCAAAATCCGAGATGAGCCGGATATTCCGCGATGCGGTGCTGGACCTTGCGCGTGACCATGAATTTGCCCGCCCGCTGGTCAATACCGGGCGATTGTCAGTGCCTGCGGTCTATGACGGTTCCGGCCTCAATGGCCCGGATGTGGATCAAATGCCCCGACGTACCAGGCCAGGATCTTCTGCATGTGATGCGCCGGTCAATGATCGATGGCTGATGGATCGGCTTGGCGGCAGGTTTCAATTGCTGGCGATTGACTGCAATGTGCCTGAAAGTATTGATGTTGACGGCGTCATTGTTGAGACTTTGGTTCTCGATAGCACTGATGATCCATCCGGCGCGTTGTCAAAACGGTATCTTGGTCATTGTGATTGTGCTGTTTATCTGATGCGGCCTGATCAACATGTTGCGGCACGATGGATGAAATTTGATGAAAGTGCCGTTTGCAAGGCAGTCAATTGTGCAACGGGCAGGGGATAATACGGGATACAGGCCATGGCAAAACTGAACTTATCGGCCAATATTGCAGATGCAGACGGTTTTTATGCCGAACTTCTTCTGGCCCATGAGGGGCTGGGCAAGAAAGAAAGTGATGCCCTGAATGCGCGGCTGATTTTGCTTCTGGCCAATCATATTGGCGATCGGAAAATTTTACGAAAAGCGCTTTCTGTTGCTGCAGGCAGCGGTAACTGAACAACCAACGGAGGACTATCCAATGAAAGTCGAGAAAATTCACCATGTGGCCTATCGCTGCAAGGACGCAAAGGAAACCGTTGA
>QIIJ01000058.1 GCA_003232595.1 Aurantimonadaceae bacterium
ATGAGGCAAATTTACCCATAGTCTATGTCAGCCATGCTATTGAGGAAGTGGCACGATTTGCCGATACAATGGTTTTGTTGGACAAGGGCCGCGTGGTGGCAGACGGGCCGGTAGCCGATATCATGACCCGGCTGGATCTCGGACCGATGATGGGACGCCATCAGGCATCAAGCCTTTTAACCGGCACAGTCATTGGTCATGACCCTGCCTATGGTTTGACCGAAATTTCCATTGATGGCACCAGCCTGCTTATCGCCGGTGAAGCCATTGCCAAAAATACCAATCTGCGTATGCGCATTAACGCCCGCGACATTATCATCGCAGTCAATGTGCCGGAAAAAACCAGCGCCCGTAATATCCTGCCCTGTATGATCGAGGAAGTTTTAACCGATCAGGGGGCCTATGCAGAGCTGCTTTTGAGATTGGGTGAACAGCTCTTGCGGGCTCGCATCACCCGTCGATCGGTCGATATGCTGAAACTTAAACCGCAAATGTGGGTCTATGCGATGATCAAGAGCATCTCAATCAACCGGCGCATGGTGACAAGGGAGAAAAAGCCGTAAAGTTATCCCCGCCCCGTAAATCCGGTGTATTATACCAGCCGCGTTGGCTTTTAAACGATGTTGATGTGCTTGCGAGTAAAATACGAGCCGCCGCTTATGCGGCGCGCCTCGCAGGCCCGAAACAAAGTGGAGGGATGGCCGTGAGAGAAAGTGATTCAAAGGTTACCGCCGTTGGTATAATCGCTCAGGAAGTAGACAAAAATGACTCTATCCGGTCAATCGCCAGATTGATGTTTTCTTCCGAATTTGCATAGGAAAGGCGAATATACCCTTCGCCCAGTATGCCAAAATCCGGCAATATTAAGTTCCTTTGGTATGATATGTTTGATCTGAAGGCTGCCGTCTCTGGAATTTACTACCTGGAGGAGGTTTGCCCCGGAACAAGCGGGGAAATTGTAATTGCTATTTACCCAACTGGTAAATAGATAATACAAGACTGAAACATTGATGTTAATAATTGCCCATAACTAAAGGAATTGATTCTTCTAGTCAATTCTTCCAAGTCTATCTTTAGTATTGATGTGCAACATAATGTAAAAACGGAATAACCCATGGAAAACATTGAAAACACCGCTAATACCGACTTGACGGAAGATGTGCTGTTAGACCTCACAACTGACATTGTCTCGGCATATGTGGGAAACAACCCCGTGAGTGCCAATGATTTGTCGAATATTATCGTCGATGTATACAAGGCATTGGGAAATGTGGCCGGATCGTCTTTAGCTCCTGCAGAAGCAGAAAAGCCGAAACCTCCTGTTTCAATCAAGAAGTCGCTTGGTCATGAATATCTGATTTGCCTGGAGGACGGAAAGAAGTTTAAATCTTTAAAACGCCATCTGAAAACTCATTATGACTTGAGCCCGGAGCAGTATCGCGAAAAATGGGGCCTGTCACCGGATTATCCGATGGTTGCGCCTGCATATGCCGAGGCCCGGTCAAAACTTGCCAAGCAAATGGGACTTGGTCAGAAAAGACGCAAATCCAAATAGTTGCAATTTGCGGGGTTGATAAATCCCGTTAACAATAAAAGGCCGAGGCATAACCGCCCCGGCCTTTTTTTGATTCTTTGGAATTTGTTCTGATTGATCTATGAGTGATGGATGGTGCATTCGGGTTTGACGGGCTAATTCGTGAAAGAACAACGCAAAAATATACTGTTCATCATGTTTGACCAGTTGCGGTTTGATTATCTGAGTTGTTATGGCCACCTGCATCTGCACACGCCTCATCTCGACCGGCTTGCCGCAAAGGGTGTGCGATTCTCGCACTGTTATGTGCAGTCGCCAATCTGCGGCGCTTCACGGATGAGCTTTTACACCGGCCGTTATGTCCATTCGCACGGGGCGGCATGGAACAACTTTCCGCTCAAGGTAGGCGAAATAACACTTGGTGATCATTTGCGCAAATGCGGCATGGATGCCTGGTTGATTGGTAAAACCCACATGCGTGTGGATGACGAAGGGCTTGATCGCCTTGGCATTTCGCGCGACAGCATCATCGGCGCCCGGGTCAGCGAGTGCGGCTTTGATGTTTTTGAACGCGATGACGGGTTGTGGGGACAGGGACCGGCAGGCTCCTACGATAACAAACGATCCCCTTACAACGAATATTTGAAATCCAAAGGTTACAACGCGGAGAATCCGTGGCTGCACAATGCCAATGCAGCACTTGATGACAATGGCGACATTGCCTCGGGCTGGTTTATGCACAATGCTGACAAGGCCGCCAATATCCGTGAAGAAGACAGCGAAACGCCCTGGCTAACGGGGCGTGCCATTGATTTCATTACCGAGATGGATAAACGCGGTGGTGGTCCGTGGCTGTGTCATTTGAGCTATATCAAACCACACTGGCCCTATATTGTGCCGGCGCCCTATCACAATATGTACGGGCCGGACGATATTCTACCCGTTGTGCGCTCCAAGAACGAAAAAGTTAACCCTCATCCGGTCTGTGAAGCCTTTATGAACAACCGGACAGGCCGCACATTTGCCCGTAAAGAGGTTCGTGAAAAGGTTATTCCTGCCTATATGGGGCTGATCAAGCAATGCGATGACCAGATGGGAAGGCTTTTCGCATTTCTGGAACAATCCGGTCGTATGGATGACACTGTTGTTGTAGTAACATCTGACCACGGCGATTATCTCGGTGATCACTGGCTGGGTGAAAAAGGTCTGTTCCACGATCCCTCGGTACGTGTGCCGCTGATCATATATGACCCTTCTTCAAGAGCTGATGGCACACGCGGCAAAACATGCGACGCGCTTGTTGAAAGCATTGATCTTGCAGCCACATTTGTTGATATGGCCGGCGGAGAAGTGGCCGATCATATTCTGGAAGGTCGTACGCTGCTACCATTTCTTGAAGGTAAAATGCCTGAAAACTGGCGTGAATTTGCGGTAAGTGAATATGACTATTCTGCCACACCAGAGGCAAAGGAGCTTGGTGTTGATGTCAATCAGGCACGGCTGTTCATGCTGGTTGACCGGGAGTGGAAATTTGTATTTGCCGATGGCGGCTTCCGGCCAATGTTGTTTGATTTGAGAAACGATCCGAACGAATTGCGTGATCTGGGTGGCGATCCGACATCAGCCAAAATCATTGAGATGTTTCTGGAGCGCCTGTCCAGATGGGCTCGCAGGCCTTCACAGCGAACAACACAATCAAAAGCCGAACTGCTTGCATCCCGTAACAGCAGACCTGAAGATGTCGGGATATTTATTGGAGTGTTTGATGAGGAAGATGTCCGCAGCGTAGAGAATAACGACAATGCCGACAAATAGCGGGCTAGATGAGATATTACCAAACGCCAGACGACAGGAATGTTGCGCTATCTGGCTGCAAGGAAATACAGCCCCCAGGGATTTCCATCGCGGGTGAAGCGCCGGTACAAAACAATAATTGTCAGGGTGAGAACCATTACTTCGGCCACAGCCCCGGCATACCAGATGCCCCATTCGCCGAAAAATATCGGGAGAATGAAGGTTAGCGGCAGGCCAAAAGCATAGGTTCGGGTAAGGCTGAGGATTGCTGCCCGCCTGGCATCACCGATTGCCTGAAAAAATATACCGATCATCATCAGAGGCCCGAACATGAACAGCGTCAGGGTTGAATAGGGTAATATTCGGGCGATTTCAGCACCGATACCCGCATCATCAACAAATACGGGCCCGATTGAATATCTGAGCAAAAATACAATAAGTTGCAGGCTGGCGCAATATATAAATGAGGCCGCCAATACTATCCGAATGCTGGAATTTGTGCGGGACCGGTTTTTTGCACCATAATTATTTCCCACAATGGTCTGGAATGCCATGCTGAGGCCAAGCAGCGGCAGAAATATAAACGTCATCAATCGGGTGACAATGCCGTAAGCGCCAACGGTCGCATCATAATTCTGGGTTCCCCAGATTTGCAGGTTGAACAATATGGCAGCAGCCGACAATGATATGCCAATATAGCCCAGACTTGTCGGCGCGCCGAGGGTCAGAAATTCAAACCAGTGAGTTCTTTTTGTTGTTAATCCTGCAATGCCGACGTCAAGAACCGGGTTCCCGTATTTTCTGAACAGAGCAATGGCGGCAATTGATACGATTTGCGCCAGGACAGTTCCATAGGCAGACCCGGCGACACCCCATTCCATCTCGACAATGAGAAAATAGTTAAACAAACCGTTTAATAATACGGAAATCAAGGATATTGCCGCCATCAATGAGATGCGACCCTCGCAGCGAAGGGTGTCGCTGTTGATCGCCAGAATAAAACCTGATGGAGACAGAAAAATCAGGATCGAGATGTAGGTATAGCCCAGTTCGGCCAAACCCCGGGATCCTTTGGCCGCCCACAGGGCGAGGGTTTCTCCGCCAAGGAAGAACAATACAATCAGAACCAGGCAGACGATCAGAGAAAGTGAAATTGCCTGGGCAAAAGAGGCATTGGCTTCAGCCATTTTCCCGCCACCAAGCAAACGAGCAAGCACGCTGGAATAGCCGTTTGATACAAGGGTCGACAGCGCAATAATCAGCATAAAAATCGGGAACATCAATGTCACTGCAGTGAGCGCATCGGCCCCGACAAAGGCGCCGAGAAAATAGGCGTCAACCAGAGCGAAAGACCCGTTTACCAACATAATCAGAATTATCGGAGCCGCAGTTTTTGCAAATACCCGCGGCAGGGAGCCTGAAAGGAAAGTATTCTCCGGGGCTTTGTCTGGTTCAGACATTCTGTAATCCTTTTGGGCCGGTGGGTAAATATCGGCCGCACGCCATTCTGAAGCTGCTTGAATTCACCAAAGGCGCATGTTATTGACACTGTCAATTAACAATGTCAAGTATGTGAAAGCTGAATATGCCGCCAGAATTGACACCGGAAATTATCGCGGAAAAACGCAAGAATCTCATCTTGAATGCAATAGGTATTCTGGAAGATGAGGGAATTGATGCGCTCACTCTCAGGCACCTTGCTGTGGTTTCAGATGTATCTCGTTCAACCCCGTATCTCTATTTCAAGGACAAAGCTGCACTTACTGATGCGATCAGAATTCACAGCCTTCATGATCTTTCTGCCCGGTGCAAACAGGCAATTACCGGGACCGGCATGCATGTTGAGCAGATGCGTTTGCTTGGTGATACGCTGATTTCTTTCGGGCTACGGCACCCGGAGCTTTATCAGCTGATATTTGTGGTTGGTCTGACCGGTAGGGAGAAGTCAAAAGAGTTCTGCAAAGCAATAGACCAGTATAAGAAAATTATCGAAGCACCGATGTTGGCGGCCTATGTGGACGGGATGATTTCACTGCCGCCCGAGCGATTAAACCCGGTTTTATGGGCAGCGATTCATGGAATGCTGATGTTAAATAATGCCGGGCTTACGGGAGATGATGCTTCATTTGTGCAACTCAGATCCGATATCGAACAGGTGTTGGCAATGGGCTTTGTTGTAACAAAACCTTAATTTTCCCCGCCTGTTTAGGCTGATATTGTTGGGACGGGAACCAGATTAATCCGCATTGTGCATCCAGAAATTCATGGAGCATCAAAGCTCGATTGGGCTTCCTTTATCTGTGCCTCGTTGTCAACCGCCCAGGATGCAAGGGCGCCGATATGAGCAAGGAGTGAATGTCCAAGCGGGGTTAGACTGTACTCGACAGCAGGCGGGCGTGTATCGAATACAGCGCGTGCAACCAGGCCATCACGCTCCAGCCCGCGAAGGGTTACGGTCAGCATGCGGGCTGAAATGCCTGCAACCGCCCTGAGCAAGGCGCGAAAACGCTCCGGCTGCGCCCCAAGACGCAGGATAACCAGTACACTCCATTTATCGCCGATCCGATCGAGGATATCGCGCACCATGCAGGGTCCGCTGTAATTATTGGCCATCCAGGCATCTTTTTCGCCTGCATCGCAACCTGTGGCAGTTACTTTCACATGCCCATCTGACGAAATAGTGCCTCCTTTTGCTATCACGGATTTTCTCCTATATATGGTTCCTATCAATAACCATAGTACTGCGGAGAACCGGAATGAACAAGACAGTTGCAATATTTGGGGCCACAGGTGCGCAAGGTGCACCGGTTGTTGAAGAAGCATTGGCAAAGGGCATGACAGTGAGAGCTGTTGCGCGAGATATAGAAAAACTGGCACAAATGCACCCAAACGCAATTGCCGTTGCCGCCGACCTTGGTGATGCTGATGCTATTGGCAAAGCTTTAGACGGGGTCGATGCCGCCTTTTTTCACCTGCCTTTGCCATCGGGGCCGGAAGACCCTCAAAAATGGCTGGGTGCAATTATCACTGCGGCCAACCAGGCCGAACTACCGCTTCTGGTCTATTCCACCAGCGGTCCGGCAGGCGAAAAATATCCTTCATCCATGGTCATAGACGGTGCAACACAAGGTGCCGGGGCTATATTAAACTGCGGAATTCCTGCGATTGTCCTCAAGCCCGCTATTTATCTAGAGAACCTTCTACCGCCCGTATTTGCTCCATCCTTGCGCGAAAAAGGTATTGCCGACTATCCACCTTTGCGTCAAGGGCAAAAGATCATGTGGACATCTCACCTTGATCAGGCACGGATTGCTGTTGCAGCGCTGGCGCGTCCTGACCTTGCCGGAAACAGTTTTGACATCGGAAGCCCTGACGCCGTTACCGGCAAAGAGCTAGCTGTTTTGTTGGCCGGCTGGCTCGGCCGCCCTGTAAAGTTTGACCCTGTTACTCCGACTGAATTCGGCCAGCGGGTTGGCGAGATACTTGGCAATCCCGGAATTGCAATGGCCCTTACCGATTTGTACGGAGCTCTGGGAGAACTTCCCGATGACGGAATGGTTGTGGATACCGGGGCGCTTGAAAATGCATTCGGTGTTTCGCTGACTTCCATTGAAGATCATATCAAAGGCTGGTCCTGAAGAATTATTTTGCATTCGGAATATCTTTGAGTGGCAAA
>QIIJ01000562.1 GCA_003232595.1 Aurantimonadaceae bacterium
TTTTTGCGAAACGCACTTTTCAGGGCCGTTGCATCGACGCTCTGTGAAACACCAAGGATTTCGTAATAGTCAATTTTTGTCATCGAAATTATCTGTTTGCCTCAGCTTTTGTCCAGAACGAAAACCGTATCCACCGGATCATCGTTTTTTATCGAATACCCCATACCGGTCAACAGGGTTTTAAGCGAATCTTCCCTGTCGTGAACCGTTTCTGCCAGAACAACGCGCGGCAGGAGAGTAATTTCAGCATTCTTCATATAGGGTTCCAGCGCTGTAATTTCATGCCCCTCAATGTCAATCTTCATGAAATCAATTCTGGGAAACCCGGAAGTTGCCACAATATTTGCCAGTGTGTCTGCCGGAACGTCGACACAATTGTTGCCTGCCGCCTTTCCAGATATAATATTCGCCTGCCCAAGATTGCGTACATCAATATCAAGATGCACATGGCCTTTTTGATCAGAGACCGCCACACCACATGCCTGATAATCACGAATACCCGAGGCATCAAGATTAAACTGCAGTCGTTCTAGCATCACAGGATTGGCTTCAATTGCCAATATATGCGCTTTTGCTCCCATTTGAATTGCAGCCAAATGGGCCAGAATGGAATAACATCCTGAATTTGCGCCAATATCGAGGAAGTAAAATAACCTGTCTGGGCAGTCGTTTATTGCGGGTTCCATAAAATTCCGGCCGGCATTTCCGGAAAAATCCAGACCCAAAAAACAATATTTGTCCGTATGATTTTGAGCGGGATAAAGGCGCGTCCTGAACCCGTCCCAGGGCTCAACATCCACAGGTTCTGTAAATCCCAACAGCGATAATTTGCGGAAAACCGAACTTGCCACAGCGCTTTGCGGGCGAATTTTACCGGCCATACGGCGCAGGCCGTTTCGCCATGGCCCAAGTTTGCGGGCGCCAAACGGCATGGCCTGCTCCGTCGAAGTCATATGTCGCTCCGGCAAAGTATTGCGTTGATCCCGGTCCGTTGCGCAAGGTTATAACCGTTTTTCAGCGCCAGTTCGACAATCGGAGAATTTTCTGTCTTGCCGATTTCGACGATCAGCAAACGGGGAAACAAGTGTTCTGATGCCTGTTGAAAAAATGCTGCAAGTGCAACCAGATCGTAGCCCTCAATATCCACTTTCATGGCATCAATCTGCGGAAGTTTCTGTCTGGCAACAACACTTGCAAGAGTTTCAAGTGTCACATCTACACCGTCGATTACTGTTGTATCCGATGGGTCTGCAAGACCGACAGCGCCCCGGTTGTTTTCGCCACCTGCAAGAATTCCGTGACCGGACTCGCCCGAAATGGCTACAGGTTCGATTGTCATTCGGGTGCCGCTTGCGGTGGCGTTGAATTCAAGCCGTGCGCGGTTTTCAGGGTCAGGCTCCACCGCAACAATGTGAAGCTTTCTGCCAAGTCTGTTGGCGGTTTCGTTCAGGAAAAGGGAATACAGCCCGACATTTGCACCAACATCGAAAAACACAAATGGTTTTTTAGTGCCTGTCGAGAGCGCATCATCAAGTGCTGCTCTTTCCATGGCATCCCAGGTCTGAACGCCGGCATAGGCGCGTTTTTCGCATCTGTTGGAGCGTGGATAGAGCCTTGCGGATACGCCGTCGGACACCCTTATGTCATGCGGTCCCGCAATACCTCTTTTGTGGCCGATCAGGCTCAGACGGCGGAAAGTAGACGCCCCCCACATACCAGGTTTTGATGCTGGCATTCGGCCCGCCAGTCGACGAATAAACTCTCTTGCGGGAGACAGTGCATAGGCACCAAATTCGCTTTTGAAATCTGAGTCCGTCTTGTGCATGGCAACTATCGATACCGAAACCGGGGCTAATAAACAGCTTCCCCGGAATTCAGCAGGAACCCGGGGAAATATTTACTATGCGGCAATGGAAAATCAGGCGGATTTCTTTTCATCATCGTCGTCGATTTCTTCAAAATCAGCGTCAACAACATCATCGTCCGTGGCGGAATCCGCTGCTGCATCGGCCGCAGCCGCTGCCTCTTCCTCAGACTGTTGGGCCTCGTAGATCGCCTGACCCATTTTCATAGAAGCCTCAGCAAGAACCTGCGCCTTGGCGGTGATTTCATCTGCTTCATCACCTTCAAGTACAGTTTTCAATTCGGTAATGGCTTCTTCGATTGCTGTCTTGTCTTCGTCGGAAACCTTGTCACCATGTTCGGAAAGAGATTTTTCCGTTGAGTGGATCATTGCTTCAGCCTGATTTTTGGCTTCCACGGCTTCGCGACGGGCCTTGTCCTCTTCGGCATGACTTTCGGCATCCTGAACCATCTGTTCGATATCATCATCCGAAAGGCCACCTGAGGCCTGGATGCGGATCTCGTGGGTTTTGCCGGTTCCCTTGTCCTTTGCTGAGACATTGACAATACCGTTGGCGTCGATGTCGAATGTAACCTCAATTTGCGGCATACCACGCGGGGCGGGTGGAATGCCCACCAGATCAAACTGACCAAGCAGTTTGTTGTCGGCCGTCATTTCGCGTTCGCCCTGGGCCACCCGAATTGTTACCGCACTCTGGTTGTCGTCAGCCGTCGAGAATGTCTGGCTCTTTTTGGTCGGGATCGTCGTATTGCGATCAATCAACCTTGTAAATACACCACCAAGGGTTTCGATACCGAGCGACAACGGGGTCACATCAAGCAACAACACGTCAGTCACGTCGCCCTGCAGCACGCCGGCCTGAATCGCAGCACCCATGGCCACGACCTCATCCGGATTTACACCCTTGTGCGGTTCCTTGCCGAAGAAATCTTTCACGGTTTCCTGAATTTTCGGCATGCGGGTCATGCCGCCAACCAGTACAACTTCGTCGATTTCACCGGCTTTAAGCCCGGCATCCTTGAGCGCTGCAGCGCATGGTGCAACTGTGCGCTTGACCAGGTCTGCCACCAGCGATTCAAACTTGGCGCGGGTAAGCTTCATGGTCAGATGTTTCGGACCGGAGGCATCTGCTGTAATAAACGGCAGGTTAATCTCGGTCTGGGCACCTGAAGACAATTCAATCTTGGCCTTTTCTGCACCTTCCTTGAGGCGCTGCAGGGCAAGTTTGTCGTTTTTCAGATCAATGCCGTTTTCTTTCTTGAACTCGGCTGCAAGATATTCAACCAGTACAAGGTCGAAGTCCTCACCACCAAGGAACGTGTCGCCATTGGTGGATTTTACCTCAAACACACCATCGCCTATTTCCAGAATGGATATATCGAAGGTGCCGCCACCAAGGTCATAGACCGCGATGGTTTTGCCATCTTTTTTGTCCATACCGTAGGAAAGGGCTGCAGCGGTGGGCTCATTGATAATACGCAGAACCTCAAGACCGGCTATTTTACCGGCATCCTTGGTTGCCTGACGCTGGGCATCATTGAAGTAGGCCGGAACTGTAATCACCGCCTGCTCAACTGTCTCGCCAAGATAGGCTTCTGCAGTTTCCTTCATTTTCTGCAATATCATTGCAGAAATCTGGGAGGGTGAATATTTCTCGCCATTAGCCTCAACCCAGGCATCGCCATTGTCGCCTTCGACAATATTAAACGGCACCATTTTCTGGTCTTTCTTGACCAGCTTGTCCTTGAAGCGACGACCGATAAGGCGTTTTACTGCAAAGAGGGTGTTTTCAGGGTTGGTAACAGCCTGACGTTTTGCCGGCTGTCCGACAAGACGCTCGCCATCTTCTGTAAATGCCACCATTGAAGGTGTGGTGCGTGCGCCTTCAGCGTTTTCGATTACTTTTGGATTTTTGCCATCCATAACCGCGACACAGGAATTGGTTGTTCCAAGGTCGATACCTATTACTTTTGCCATTTTTGTCTCTCCAGGTCAGCAAGCCAGCCGGACCCATCCGTATTACCGGAATATAGCATCCCGGGCACCGAAATTTATGCGTTGAATTTGACGCAAAAACCGGCGCCCCCGCTGGCTCCCAATTTTCAAGTTTACTAGTCAGTTTCGTTCAGGCACGTTGATTTGCCACAAGGCAACCTTCATGCGTTGACCGCTATATAAGATCAGGGCAGCGCTGGCGCAAGACTTTGATTGCGGTTAAAGTGATCTAAAAAAACAAACAAAGATTCAGTTTTGGGCGGAATTCTGATGGTTTCACTGCTGGACGGGGTTCGTCTTGTTCCAAAGTTTTTTGATGATAATGAACAGGCTGCATTACTTGCAACAATTCGGGCCATTGTCAAAAAGGCCCCCTTGTTTGTACCGCGCATGCCAAAAACCGGCAAACCGATGTCTGTGCGGATGTCAAATTGCGGGCGACTTGGCTGGGTTACCGACAAGGAGGGCGGCTATCGCTATCAGAAAACCCACCCCACTACCGGCAAACCCTGGCCGAAAATACCTGAAAAACTTCTCACTGCCTGGCAGCAGCTGGCTGATTATTCGGCACCGCCGGAGGCCTGTTTGATCAATTATTATAGTGCTGATGCTAAAATGGGGATGCATCAGGACCGGGATGAAAATAATTTTGACGCACCAATTGTCTCGGTTTCCCTCGGCGATGATTGTCTGTTTCGAATCGGCAGCGACAAAAAATCAGGCCCGACAAATTCGTTTCGTCTGGAAAGCGGCGATGTGATTTTACTGGAAGGCCCGGCCCGAATGGCTTTTCACGGCGTTGACAGGATTTATCCCGGCACCTCCACTTTGCTAAAAAGTGACGGTCGCATTAATTTGACCTTGCGACGGGTAAACATGCCTTAAAATAAACGACAATGCTGCTATAAATCGAAACGGAAAAAGGGAGTGCATTCATGACAATATCGTTTCGGCAGATAAAAATATTGCTGGTTCTGATTGTAACGGCAACAGGATTTTCATCATTTGCTTCAGCTCAACAGGTGGTCAGTAGTGAAGCTGCCCGATTTAAAGTCGAGACAATTGTATCGGGCCTGAAATTTCCCTGGGGCCTGGCATTCCTGCCGGACGGGGCACTGTTGATCACCGAGCGGTCGGGAGCCTTGCGCCTGTTTCAGGATGGCAAACTGTCAAAACCGGTTTCCGGCCTGCCAAAGATTGCAGTGCGCGGTCAGGGTGGGTTGCTGGATGTGGCGCTTGACCCGGATTTTAAATCCACTTCAAAGATATTTATTACATTTGTACAATCCGGTCGAGGCGGTATTGGAACTGCTGTTGCCTCTGGCCGTCTGATGCGCAAGGGCAATCCCAGACTGGAAAATGTCAAGGTAATTTTTACCATGGAGCGCAAGAGCCGCGGTGGTCGGCATTTTGGCTCACGAATTGCCTTTGCAGCTGACAAAACACTTTACTTTACAATTGGAGATCGTGGTGAAATGGACCGCGCGCAAGATCCCAAAGATCACGCCGGATCGCTCTTGCGCATCAATCGTGATGGCTCCATCCCGGCCAACAATCCGTTTGCCGATGGTAAAAAGGGTTTGCCTGAGATCTGGGCGATTGGTCTGCGAAATATACAAGGGGCCACAATTCATCCAGAAACAGGCCTGTTGTGGACTGTAGAACACGGCGCGCGCGGTGGTGACGAGATCAATCGCCCGGAGGCCGGTAAAAATTATGGCTGGCCGGTGATTTCCTATGGTGTTCATTATTCAGGAGCTAAAATAGGTGTTGGCACTTCAGCTCCGGGAATGGAGCAGCCGATTTATTACTGGGACCCCTCAATTGCACCTTCAGGTCTGGCTTTTTATACCGGTAATCTTTTTAAGAAATGGAAAGGCAACCTTTTTGTCGGCGCCCTGAAAGACCAGATGCTGGTAAGACTGGTGATGAAGGGCAATAAAATTGTACGGGAAGAACGCCTGTTGCAGGGGCGCTATGGGCGAATTCGCGATGTGCGCAGCGGCCCGGATGGTGCTTTGTGGCTTTTGACGGATGATGGTGAGGGACGGGTATTGCGCCTGACACCAGCATAACACAAGGCACCCTTAAATCCGGTCAAGCAACGAATACCAGGTCATGGCCATAAACAGCAGCGGACTGCGCATTCGTGTCCCGCCGGGAAACGGCGTGATCTTCAACTGTTTGAGTAGATTAAGCTGATTGCTGCCACCAAGAAATTCTTCGGCGATCAATCGCCCGGTATAGTTCGATAACATCACCCCGTGACCGGAAAAGCCGCCGACGCTCCACAGGCCTGGCTCAACTTCCCGCACATAGGGCATGCGCGGCATGGTAATCGCCACCGAGCCGCCCCAGGCATGAGGAATTGATATATCTTTGAGCGATGGATA
>QIIJ01000401.1 GCA_003232595.1 Aurantimonadaceae bacterium
AAGTGCTTTGACGCTGCAGATTGAAGCAGTTTTGCCGTCCTTCGGATATGATCAATTTGCCCGCCTACAGCGTTGCAATCCCTTGAAAACCGAAAGGTTTCCTGCGGCCTTGCGCCTTGTATGCGAACAAATTGATTCATACCATTGCGATCCTGTTTATGAGTTCACTGCCTAAAACCTGCAAAATTGTCTTGCACTCAATGACAGTCCTGCCAAAATGCACTGGTGGTAGTCAATCAGAGGCTGAATAATATGATCGGACTTGTAATGGTAACCCATGGCGGTTTGGCCCATGAATTCAGGATGGCGCTGGAGCATGTCGTCGGCCCGCAAAGCCAGATGGAGACCATTTCAATCGGGCCTGATGATGACATGGAACAGCGCCGGTCTGATATATTGAGCGCGGTTGCCAAGGTCAATTCCGGGTCCGGTGTCATTCTGCTGACCGATATGTTTGGCGGCACACCGTCCAATCTGGCAATTTCGGTGATGGAGGCAGGAACAATTGAGGTCGTTGCCGGGGTCAATCTGCCGATGCTGATAAAACTTGCCAGCGTAAGAGATGATAATGACATGAAAACCGCCCTTGATGAGGCTCAGGAATCGGGGCGAAAATATATCAATGTGGCAAGCCAGGTATTGTCAGGCCAGTGAATACAGCGTCCGCCAACAGCGTCGAATCGCGCAATCTCTGCATCGTCAACATGCGAGGGTTGCATGCGCGGGCATCAGCTAAATTTGTCAAATGCGCAGAAATCTATGCCGCTGAAATACTGGTTTCCAAGAATGGTGTGGAAGTAGGTGGAACCTCAATCATGGGACTGATGATGCTGGCGGCCTCTCCCGGATGCCATATCAAAATTTCTGCCTCGGGCAAAGATGCCACGGCGGCACTTGATGCCCTGCAGTCCCTGATTGAAAACAAGTTTGGTGAAGAAAACTAAATGTATTTTATAATTTTCGCAGTGTCACCTGATCGACCAGGTGGTCGGCACCCTTGCGCAAAATTAGGTCGGCGCGGGGCCTGGTGGGAAGAATATTTTCGTGCAGGTTGAGCAGATTAATACGTTGCCAAAGGCTGTTGGCTGTTTTGAGTGCTTCTGCGGTTGTGCTTTTGGAAAAGCGGTGAAAATAGGAACCCGGATCGGTAAACGCAGTTTCACGCAGGCGCATGAACCGTTCAACATACCAGTGATGGATCAGGGTTTCATCGGCATCAATATAGATTGAGAAGTCGAAAAAATCGGAAACAAATGGGACGGATTCCCCGTCCTTTGGCAGATCATTAACCTGCAATACGTTCAACCCTTCAAAAATCAGAATATCCGGCCGGTCGACAATGGCAAACTCATCAGCCATGACATCGTAGTGAAAATGTGAATAGACCGGAGCCTTGACCGGGCGCTTGCCGGCCTTGATGTCAGACAGAAACTGCAAAACAGCGCGGCGATCGAAACTTTCAGGGAACCCCTTGCGCTCCATCAGGCTTTCGGCTTCGAGGTGTTTGTTGGGATACAGAAAACCGTCGGTGGTGATAAGGTCAACCTTGGGACTGTCCGGCCAGCGCGACATCAGCTCTTTCAATATTCGGGCGGTGGTTGATTTTCCAACCGCTACTGAACCGGCAATACCGATGATGAAAGGCGTTTTTTCCGATTTGATGTTGAGAAAACGGCGGCGCTGGTGAAATAGTTTCTGGGCCGATTCCACATGGGAATAAAGCAATCTCGACAGGGACAAATAGATTACCCGGACCTCGTTGAGGGAGATCGGGTCATTCATTGAGCGCAGACGTTTGACTTCGTTTTCGGAAAGGGTCAATGGCGTATCGGCGCGAAATTCATACCATTCATCGGCAGTATAGGTGCGGTACGGGGAAAGCCCGTCGGTGTTGATTGCGTCGTGCTCATCAACGGTGCCGCTATGTTCAACATCTTGCTTCATGAATGGATTCCCGGATGTTAGAGCAAGTTTCGACCATACGGAATCACTTGACCGGTTTTCCGTATCTGCTGGCAAGGCGCAATTTCCGCCTTGGTCTTTACGACCACAAGGAAAGTGCAACGATGTCCAGAAGGCGCGGAAAACCGGCCTCTGGTGGGCCAAATCAGCCCATCATCGTTGTTGAACAGCTTGCCCGATACCTGTATCGCGCGGCGCTGTTCGCTTAGCTGAGTGGACTGATTTGGCTCCATCAAGTGATCCCGTATGGCCGAAATTTGCTCTAGTCCCTCAATTAGTTCCGCGCCGATTTTTCTTCAATCCCCGAGCAGGCTGTGCGGCTTTGCAGTTCTGCCATGACGTCATCAAGCCGCACATCGCCAAGATGCAGAACCACCAACAGATGGTAGAGCAGGTCGGCGGCTTCTGCAGTTAATTCATCGGAACTGCCGCTGACGGCAGCAATAATTGTCTCGACAACCTCTTCCCCGAGCTTTTCAGCCGCTTTTTTTATGCCCTTTTGACTGAGGCTTGCAGTGTAGGATACATCCGCGCTTACACTGCTGCGTGCAGCAACGATTTTTTCAAGATCGGCGAGGGTGAAATTGGTCATGATTTCAGTCCAGTCGAACATTGATACCCGCATTGGCCATATATTGCTTGGCCTCGCGGATTGTATAGGTACCGAAGTGAAAAATCGAGGCGGCCAAAACGGCACTGGCATGTCCCTTAGTAACACCTTCAACCAGATGATCAAGCGTACCAACACCGCCGGATGCTATCACCGGCACAGAAACAGCATCAGCAATGGCGCGGGTGAGTGTGAGGTCAAATCCGATCCTGGTTCCATCGCGATCCATTGATGTAACCAGCAATTCCCCTGCACCAAACTCAACCATTTGCGCAGCATATTCAATTGCATCAATTCCGGTTTCACGACGCCCTCCATGGGTGAATAATTCCCATTCGGAATTGTTATCTCCGCCCAGTTTTCTTGACAGCCGTTGTTTGGCATCTATCGAAACAACGATACACTGGTTACCAAATTTGTCAGCTGCCTGAGAAATAAACTCGGGATTGGCAACTGCAGCAGAATTTATTGCCACTTTGTCTGCACCACACAGAAGCAACTTGCGAATATCGCCAAGCTCGCGCACTCCTCCGCCAACCGTCAGTGGCATGAAACAATGTTCTGCCGTGCGCTCTATCATGTCGAAGGTGGCCTCACGGCCATCGCTGGAGGCGGTGATGTCGAGAAAGCAAAGTTCATCCGCGCCTGCCTCATCATAGGCAATAGCCGCCTCAACCGGATCGCCGGCATCGACGAGATCAACAAAATTGACCCCCTTGACCACCCGGCCATCCGCCACGTCCAGACAGGGAATAATGCGGGTCTTAAGCATGGCTAATTGGAAACCGGTTTAGTTGGCGCGAAGTGGGTCTGACGGGAATTACATAGATGGCGAACAATGATAATTGCAACCATATTTTTTGTGCTGACGAATGTGGTGATCATTTCTGGCCGCCATTGATTTCAGCTATCCTCTTTTTTATGTTGTCCGTTTGCGGGCTCAAAATGAAGTGATCCTGAAAAACTGGACCGTTGGTTAAGGTGTTTCCTGACCCAATGTATGAGCGAAACAATGCCTGCCAGGAAACGGGCCCTACGCTGGTCGACACCGCGTGCGGCGCCTGATGACAATTGCGGGACTACAAGCCATCAACCACCCCCCAACACCAGTAAGAAACATCCTCAGCATTGTATTTACCCATGTCTCCGGGTCGGACCAAACAATAGTGGCGGTGTTTGCAGTCAATTACGAACCGGTCTCTGGAGAATTACCCTGTTATACGGGAATATACAGGGAATTTTGGCTGTTTTGGCATATTTTTATGAAATCGGCGCTGGAAAGGCGCGTATTTACAGTAACTTATGCGAGAATTCTGTACAATAATTATCAGGGAATAATATTGGCGAAACAGGGGAACCAAATTCCGTATTAGGGATTATCAGATTCATTGCAGGGAATTTGGTATCTCGGTCATTAAGCGGCTCTTTTCACAAGTTTTTGCTTGTCTGGCTTTCTGATTATGGTGACAATGCAGTGAATCAGACACCAAGATCAGAAACAACATATGGCCTCAAATAAAACCCTGAATGCAAAAAACCTTGAAGCGCTTGGCGCTGAGCGACTTGCTGACCTGTTGATGGAGACCTGCCAGGGAAGCGCCGTCATCAAACGCCGTTTGCGGCTGGAATTGGCGGGTGAACAGGGAGTAAAAGCGATTGCCAGCGAGGTGCGCAAGCGTCTTGCCACCATCAAAAGAGCCAAAAGCTATATCGACTGGAACAAGACAAAGGCCTTTCTCAACGATCTTGAGATGCAGCGCAAGATGATCATGGAAAAGGTCGCACCCGAGGACCCGGCGGAAGCCTTTGAATTGTTATGGCAATTTGTTGGCATTGCTGGTTCGGTTTATGAGCGGGTGGATGACAGCAATGGCTTTGTCGGTGATGAATTTCGTTTTGCCTTGTCTTTGTTTGCGGAACTCGGACCAAAGGCAAGCTTTAAGTCTTCCCCGCAAAAGGAAGAACTTGCGGATCGCATTTTTACGGCCATCACCAACAATGATTATGGGGAATATGATGGTCTGATCAGCTATCTTGGATCCACCTTGGGCGATATTGGGCTTGAGCACCTGAAAAAGCTGGTTGTGGCCCATGGCAAAAAGCCGATGCCGAAAGAGTTAAACCGGGAAGATAATACCATCTATATTGTTGGCGGTTCTCGCGGCATATCACTGGACAAGGATTTTGCCCGCAGGCGACGGGATGACTTTGTTCGATATGCATTGCAGGAAATCGCCGACCAACAGGGCGATGTGGACGCTTTCATTGCCCAGCAGACAAAAGAGACAAAGGAAGTTCCTGCCATTGCCGCTGAAATCGCCAACCGCCTGCTTTCTGTTGGTCGAGCCAAAGAAGCCTTGAAAGCACTGGATGTTGCCAAAGACAATAGCCGCAGAGGCTGGATTCCGGAAGAATGGAACGATGCTCGCGCCGCCGCCCTGACTGCCCTTGGCCGCAATGATGAAGTGCAAAAATTCCATTGGAACTGCTTTGAACAGACCTTGAGCCCGAAACATCTGCGCGCATTGATGGACCTTTTGCCAGACTTTGAGGATTTTGAATGCGAGCAAAAGGCTTTCAAGTTTGCGTTGACCTTTCCCAATGTTCATACGGCGCTGGATTTCTTCATTTCTTGGCCATCACTGGAAAAAGCATCGGCATTGATTTTAACCCGCCACGGGGAACTGGATGGCAATTTCTACGAAGTCATGTCACCGGCATCCAATGACATTCAGGGAGCTTATCCGTTGGCGGCAGTTCTGTTGCGCCGGTTGATGATTGACTTCTCGCTCGAAAAAGCAAGAAGCAGCCGCTACAAACATGCCGCCCGGCATCTGCTTGAATGCCAAAGTGCGAACCATGTTATTGAAGATTATGGAAACTTCCCAAGCCACACCTATTATGAAGCAAAATTGCGCACTGACCACGGCAGGAAATCTTCATTTTGGAGTTTGGTTGAATAGTTGAAGGGAATTTTTGTATCGTAGCGGATGCCAACTCTCGCAAGATGAGTTTTAATGGCGCGCTTCGCTTGTGAATTCAGCGTCTGCTCCCGACAACTCGCTACAGTGACGATAACAATTCGGTGGCCTCACTTGTTTTTATTGCTTAATCGAAGGTCTGGGATTCTAGAAGAACCTCCCGCAGCAGCCGGGCCGCATCTTGCGTTGTTTGCGTATAATCATAATTCTGGCTTGAATAATAGCAGTTGATATTCTTCGCAAACACACACCATTTCGGTTTGCCATGGCAATTGACTGTGCGGTGACAAATCCAACCTGCGTTGCTCTCCTTCAGCCAGCAACACCTTGCCGCGCACTTTTAAGACTTCGGTTATCTTTTTTTGATTGCCCATAGAAATTACGTATTTTTCAGCATGCGCAAATTTTCAAGCGCCTCGGGCGTTGTTTCATATCGCGAAACAACCGCGCCCGTGCGACAAGCGCATAATTCTGCAATCAGATCAAAACTGACATGGGTACGCATCACTTTATGGCCCAGTATTAGCAGGAGCCAGTGCCGGTTGAAGGCAATGTTGTCAAGTTCGACTGATTGAGCACCTTCGAGTTCCCGCCCTCCGACGATGATTTGGGGAGAATTATCCAAAGTTGGGATTTTGCCGTAAAGGATGGCGAGCAGAATGATTA
>QIIJ01000321.1 GCA_003232595.1 Aurantimonadaceae bacterium
ATCTGATTTGGAATACTTAAAGCCCGGCAGGCAACTGTCGGGCTTTTTGTTGCCATGATTTGTGGTTTAAAAATTGGTTACGAGGCGCTTTAAATCGCCAATCACTTGACTTGCCTACCTGCCCGAGCAAATAACAGAAAACAAGTTTGACAGGGCAATAGAAAATGACACTAGCACTCACATTTCCAGGTCAGGGCAGCCAGTTTGTCAGCATGGGAAAAGCCGTCGCCGATGAATTCAGTGATGCGCGCGCGGTATTCGATGAAGTCGATGAGGCCCTGGGTGAAAAGCTTTCAGGCCTTATCTGGAACGGCCCCGAAGACCAGTTGAAACTCACTGCCAACACACAACCGGCTCTGATGGCGGTCAGCCTGGCCGTGTTCATGGTTATGCAGGCAAAAGGTTTCGACATTGAGAGAGCAAAATTTGTTGCCGGTCATTCGCTCGGCGAATATTCAGCACTTGCCGCTTCGGGCAGTATCTCGATTGCCGATACTGCACGGCTTTTACGCATCAGGGGCAACGCCATGCAGGACGCAGTGCCAGTGGGTACCGGCGCAATGGCAGCGATTATCGGCCTTGACAATGATCCGCTTGAAAAAATTTGTGCCGATTGTTCAAACAAAGAAGAAAGCGTTCAGATTGCCAACGACAATGGCGGTGGACAGCTGGTTATTTCAGGCCACAAGGAACCCGTCGAAAAAGCTTGTGAACTGGCAAAAGAACAGGGTGCCAGGCGGGCTATTCTCCTGCCGGTCTCGGCACCATTTCATTCCTCATTGATGGAACCTGCCGCCGAAGCCATGCGCGAGGCACTGGCAGAAGTGAAAATAGTATCTCCGAAAATCCCGTTGGTGGCAAATGTGCTGGCATTACCAATTAGCGATCCTGATGAAATTCGTACCCGGCTGGTGGAACAGGTAACAGGCCGGGTGCGCTGGCGGGAAAGTGTCTCTTTCCTGGTCGATGAGGGGGTGGATACGTTATTTGAAATTGGCGCGGGAAAAGTTCTTACCGGTCTTGCCAGACGTATTGAGCGTTCTATCGTCGGCAAGTCAGTTCACACTCCGGAAGATATTGACAACGCACTTGAATCATTGAATTAACAACATCATTCAATACCTCAAGCAGACGATTCATATTACCGGGAAACCTGAATAAGGCATTGTAGATTAACAGTAAATGGAGAAACCATGTTTGATCTCACAGGCAAAAAAGCCTTTGTCACCGGCGCATCGGGCGGCATTGGTGAGGCGATTGCAAAAACCCTTCAGGCCCAGGGGGCTATAGTCGGGTTACATGGAACCCGGGTTGAGAAGCTTGAAGCACTGGCATCGGAAATCGGTGAAGGAGCCCATATATTTCCGGCCAATCTTTCGAACCGTGATGAAGTTGGCAGCCTGATCAAGCGTGTAGATGAGGCGATGGGTGGTATCGACATTCTTGTCAACAATGCCGGCATCACCAAAGACGGATTGTTCGTACGCATGTCCAATGACGACTGGGATGCGGTAATTGAGATAAATCTGACAGCTGCTTTTCAACTCACCCGTGATGCCGCCTTTCCGATGATGCGCCGCCGTGCTGGCCGCATTATAAATATTACTTCGATTGTCGGCGTAACCGGCAATCCGGGCCAGGGTAATTATTGTGCCTCCAAGGCCGGTATTATCGGCATGTCAAAATCGCTTGCCATGGAGATCGCCAGCCGTGGCGTAACTGTCAATTGTGTTGCGCCGGGCTTCATCAAAACCCCGATGACCGATGCCCTCAACGATAAACAAAAACAAGCTATACTGGATAATGTGCCAGCCAGACGCCTTGGTACCGTTGACGAGGTTGCCAGCGCCGTTGCCTGGCTTGCCGCTGATGAAACCGCTTATGTCACTGGCCAGACCATCCACGTCAATGGCGGCATGGCAATGATTTGACAATGCAGTCTCAGCGGTATTTTTCTTCCTCGGTGTAATAGTCGTCAAATCCTGCAACTTTCTGCAAAGCATCAAAACTCATTGGAGGCTCGGGAAGTTCTCCCTCCCGCATTGCTGAAAATGCATCCTGCATAGCTGAAATTGCCGCCATTAGCCCGGTGAACGGATAGGTGACGATCGAAAACCCCAATTCCTGCAGCTCATCAGGTGTTATAAACGGCGTCAGGCCACCTTCCAGCATATTTGCCATTTTTGGCCCTTCAACCTCATCACAAATGCGCTGCATTTCCACCCGCGAACAGGGAGCTTCGACAAATGTCATATCGGCGCCAATTTCACGAAACGCCTGTGCCCGTCCAATTGCCTCATCCAGGCCATCGGTCCCGCGCGCGTCAGTCCGGGCAATAATTAAAATATCTGCACCGGCATCGCGCGCATCAACGGCAGCTCTGATTCGGCTTTCAGCCTCACGTCGATCCACCACCTGTTTGCCACGGGTGTGGCCGCATCTTTTTGGCGACACCTGATCTTCTATCATCACACAGGCCATGCCCGCATTGGCATGGGCAATGACCGTGCGTTTGACATTAACAGCGCTGCCATATCCGGTGTCGCCATCCCCGATGACGGGAATTGATACAGCACCGGCTATATTGCGTGCCTGATCGGCCATCTCGCTCACAGTGATTTGGCCTGTATCCGGCAATCCCAGTCGGGACAGTGAAACCCCGAACCCGCTCATGAAAGCCAGTGGGAATCCTGCCTGCTCAATCAACTTTGCCGACAGCGCATCCCAGCAACAAGGTGTAATTGTCAGCTTTTGGCTTTCAAACAGCTGTCGCAGTTTCTGGACATTGGTGGTCATTGTGATTCCATTTTTTGATCGAATCAGTAGTTGTTGATACCAGGTGGCTGGCCAAACCCGAATTTACCCGTGTTCTACACGGGATAAACCTCGATTGTCGCTGATTCTTTCCCCTTTGATGATCATTAAACTTGATCTGCTGCCCCTTGCCCCTTAATTAGGGGCCTGAATGAATTGAAACCATTAAGAGGCTCCCCATGAGTGACACCGCCGAACGCGTAAAGAAAATTGTTATCGAGCATCTCGGCGTAGATGCCGAAAAGGTTATCGAGAGCGCCAGCTTTATTGATGACCTTGGCGCTGACAGCCTGGATACCGTGGAACTGGTAATGGCGTTTGAGGAGGA
Organism: Aurantimonadaceae bacterium; assembly: GCA_003232595.1. GTDB lineage: Bacteria > Pseudomonadota > Alphaproteobacteria > Rhizobiales > Rhizobiaceae > SZUA-100. Next base: position 3,143 of record QIIJ01000321.1, read on the forward strand.
ATTCGGTGTTGAAATCCCTGATGATGCTGCCGAAACCATTTTGACCGTCGGTGATGCAAGTAAATTTATCGACGCCAATAAAAGCTGATTGTTTTTTAAACAAACCGGTAATTCGGCCATGGCCTCATTCAGACGTGTAGTTGTTACCGGTATTGGCATGGTTTCACCGCTTGGCTGCGGTGCCGAGATATCCTGGTCCCGCATTCTTGCGGGACAAAGTGCCACCAGACGCATAGAAAACTTCGAAGTGGATGATCTGGCGGCAAAAATTGCCTGCCAAATCCCGCTTGGCGATGGTTCTGACGGCACATTTAATGCCGATGACTGGATAGAACCCAAGGAACAGCGCAAGGTCGACCCCTTTATTATCTATGCAGTTGCCGCTTCCACCCAGGCACTCGACGATGCCGATTGGCATCCCGAGAGCCATGAGGACCAGTGCGCAACCGGGGTTATGATCGGCTCCGGCATTGGCGGGTTGCAGGGCATTCAGGAAACGTCTCTGGTGCTGGAAAATCGCGGTCCGCGACGGGTGAGCCCATTTTTTATTCCAGGCCGGTTGATCAACCTCACTTCCGGTCAGGTATCCATTCAGCACGGTCTTAAAGGACCCAATCATTCGGTTGTAACAGCCTGTTCAACCGGTGCCCATGCAATTGGCGATGCCGGGCGGATGATCATGCTGGGAGACGCTGATGTCATGGTGGCTGGTGGGGCCGAATCGCCCGTATGTCGCATAGCCATCGCCGGATTTGCAGCCTGCAAGGCACTTTCAACCCATTTTAATGATGCCCCGGAAGAGGCCTCGCGCCCCTATGACAGAGACCGCGATGGGTTTGTCATGGGCGAGGGCGCCGGTATCGTTGTCCTGGAAGAGCTTGAGCACGCGCGCGCGCGCGGTGCCAAGATTTACGGTGAACTGGTCGGCTATGGTCTTTCCGGCGATGCCTATCACATAACTGCGCCATCTTTAGATGGTGATGGCGCATTCCGCTGCATGTCGTCGGCCTTGAAAAAAGCCGGTATTGACCCTTCCGAACTTGACTATGTCAACGCCCATGGCACTTCGACAATGGCTGATACGATCGAACTCGCCGCGGTGGAACGGGTTATGGGTGAGGCCGCATCCGGTATTGCAATGTCATCCACAAAGTCCGCGATCGGTCACCTTCTTGGTGCTGCCGGCTCCATTGAGGCGATATTTTCATTGCTCGCCATGCGCGACAACAAAGTGCCGCCGACCCTCAATCTCAACAACCCGGAAGTCGATACAAAGATTGATCTTGTGCCGAACAAGGCCAGGGAAAAGCAGGTCAATGTAGCGCTCTCCAATTCCTTCGGCTTTGGCGGAACCAATGCCTCTTTGGTTTTCCGTTCTCTGGGCGCATAAGATTATCGCGACAATTGCTCCCGATTTAGCCATAATTGTCAGTGATTCTGCCAAGCAGATGACTACTATCCAACAAAAGAGCTTAGATTGTGAACACAGAATCCGGCGATAAATATATTCCTGTCCCAACCGCAGAAGATGCTGCCAGATTTGGCCGTTCAGAAAACGAATTGCCTGCTGACCCGGTTCCAGGCTCCGTACCTGGTGAATTTGATGAGCAGACAAGAAAAACCTCCAGACGCTCCAAGGGAGCCAGGAACAGACTGGTGGTGTTCTTCAATTTCCTGTTTTCCACCGCAGTGCTGCTCGTCATTGCAGCAGGTGCCGGGCTGTATATTGGCAACCAGTCATTCAACGAACCGGGGCCGCTGAAAACCGAAACCACGGCACTGGTTAAAAAAGGCGCCAGCCTGGACGCAATTGCAACAACACTGGAAGCAGAAGGCGTAATCGATCAGCCGTTGTTGTTTACAACGGGCATTCGTGCGCACCGGGCCCAGCGCGGGCTTCGGGCTGGCGAATATGCATTCCAACCCGGCATGAGCATGCGCGATGTCATGAATGTTTTGACCAGCGGCAAGGCTATTCTGCACGCCTTCACTGCGCCCGAAGGACTGACCTCGGTCCAGATCATGCGACGACTGGCGGCAAACGAAATTCTGCTTGGCGAACTGCCACCGGTGCCGGAAGAAGGCACATTGCTGCCGGAAACCTATAATTTTCAGCGCGGCACGACCAGAGAAGCGATCGTCAAACAGATGATAGCCGGGCAAAAGAAAGCACTTGCAGACAGCTGGGCCGATCGTGATCCATCGATCCCCTTGTCATCACCCCAAGAGCTTGTAACTCTTGCGTCCATTGTTGAAAAGGAAACCGGCATTGGTGCAGAACGGCCTCTTGTTGCTTCTGTTTTTATCAACAGGTTGAACAAGGGCATGAGGCTTCAATCTGATCCTACAATTATCTACGGCATATTTGGCGGTCAGGGAAAACCCAAAGACCGTCCGATTTATCGTTCGGATATCAGAAAACCAACATCCTATAACACATACACTATTCCTGCGCTGCCACCTGGCCCGATTGCCAATCCTGGCAAAGCTTCGATGGCAGCAGTTGCACGTCCCGCGCAGTCCGAATTCCTGTTCTTTGTGGCCGATGGCACCGGTGGGCATGCATTTGCCAGGACCCTGAAGGAGCATGAAGCAAATGTTGTGAAGTGGCGGGCTATCGAAAAGAAAGCCGCTGAAGATGCCGCTGCTGCAAGCAGCGGTAACAATTAATTTTCCGGGAGATTTTGAACCTGTCAAATTTGCAGAGCATGACCGGGTTTGCCGGAGTGGAAGGTATTGACGGCGATACCCGCTGGCGCTGGGAAATGCGCTCGGTCAACGGCAAAGGGCTGGATATCCGGTTGCGCCTGCCCCAGGGCTTTGAGCGACTGGAACAGGTAATACGCAAGAAGATCGCAGATAAATTGAAGCGGGGCAATCTGCAGGTTGTCCTCTCCCTGGACCGCGAGGCAGGCAGCGGCGTTCCGGTAATCAATCAGGAGGCATTGAGTGCCGTTTTGGCCGCCGCTAAAGAAGTGTCAGGCCAGATAGATACAAATCCGCCAACCGTGGAGGGAATATTGGCCCTGCGCGGCGTATTGGAAATCGCCGAAAAAGATATC
>QIIJ01000551.1 GCA_003232595.1 Aurantimonadaceae bacterium
GCCAGGTATCTGCCCCCACATGCTCGAACACCACATCCACCCCGCGCTTGTTTGTAAGTTTGCGTGTTATGCCTTCAAACCGGTCTTCACGGTAGTTGATGACGTGGTCGGCCCCAAGTTCCTTGCACGGTTTAATTTTGTCGTCGCTGCCAACAGTGGTAATCACTGTGCAGCCTATGTTCTTTGCAAGTTGAATGGCGGCGGAACCAATGCCAGAGCCGCCGGCATGGATCAGGATAGTTTCGCCGGATGCAAGTTTTGCATTATCAAACAGCATGTGTTCGACTGTGCCAAATGTAACCGGTGCCAGGGCGGCGGCCACTTCGTCTATACCAGGAGGGGCAGGGACCAGCAATCGCGCAGGCATATTGACATATTCACGGGCAAATCCATCGAGGTGAAACCCGTGAACGCCCGCAACATTTTCGCAGAGATTGTCACTTCCCCCAATACATGGTTTGCAAAGACCGCATGTCTGTGCCCCGTAAACAGACACCAGTTGGCCGGTTTTAAGGTTGCTGACGCCAGGACCGAGTTTGACCACTTCACCTGAGGCTTCCGCTCCTACAGCCATTGGCAGTTTGCGTTTGGCAAAAGCCATGCCGCGCCAGCCCCAGACATCAATATGATTGAGTGCCACCACCTTGATGCGCAATTGCACTTCACCTTCGCCCGGATCGCCCGGGGCAGGAATATCAACGGTTTCGACCTGTTGGTCAGCAATGAGTTGCAAGGCACGCATCGGCAGTATCGCTCCAGAGTTTCACAGTCTGGAGCGGTTTATACGATGTTGCAGCCAAGTTCCATAGGTGATTGTATCGGGAACTCAGACTACCGTGAACTGCCCCATCATGCCGGCATCTTCATGCTCCAGTATATGACAATGGTACATATAGGGGCGGTCCGGGTCGGAAAAATCCTGGAACCTGGCAATAATGCGAACATTTTCGCCCTGATTGACCAGAACAGTATCCTTCAATCCGCGCTCGCCGGGATGGGGTTTGCGACCATTACGATCAAGGATCTGGAACTGGACATCATGGACATGAAACGGATGGGGCAGGGGAGAGGTATTGCCGATCTCCCAGATTTCAGTAGTACCCAGTTTTACCACCTCATCAATCCGCCGCATTTTCATTGCCCTGTCATTAATGGTATGGGAATTGCCAAAGCCCAGCATCATCAAAGGCCCCATGGTCATATTCATGATAAAACGGCGTGTATTGGTGGCGCTTTCAGGATTAATCCAATCAATTGTTGTCAGTTTGGCAGGCAGTTCGGCTGAAGCATTCAGTGAAGGTGCTGGCCGAATTTCAAGGAAATTATAGCGTGAAGAGCCACGATTACCCATCATGCCACCCATCATGCCGCCGCCCATCATACCCATGCCACCAGAAACACCACGGCTCGTCAGTACAATGTTCTTGCCGCCACTGACATCGACAATTATTTCTGCCCGTTCTGCAGGAGAAAGAATAATGTTGCTGGTTTTAAAGGGTGCTTCAAGCAATCCGCCATCGGTACCAATCTGGAAGAATGCGCGACCGTCATCAAAAGCGAGATTGTAGGTATTGGCATTGGAGCCGTTCAATATACGCAGGCGGATCAGTTTTGATTTCGCTTCAAAATAGGGTGCAACAGTGCCATTTGTCATGGGGACATTGCCGACCTTGCCCATCATAATATCAGGGCGCGATGCATTGTAGTCCATGCGTCCGTCCTGGCTGAAGCTTCTGTCTTGCAGGACAAGCGGGATATCATCAACACCATAGTCTCGGGGAAGCGCCAGTGCATCGCCTTCTTCATCGTCAACAATTATCATGCCAGCAAGGCCACGCCATACATGGTTGGCTGTTTCGTGAAGCTGGTGGGAATGATACCAGAAGCTTGCAGCTTTTTGCTTAACCTCGAATTCCGGCGACCAGGTTTCTCCATTTTGGACAGGCTGGTGTGGTCCGCCGTCCATTTTGGCCGGTATGTGAAAACCATGCCAGTGCAGGGTTGTAGTCTCCCCGATGGCATTCCTGACATTCAGGCGAACCTTGTTGCCGGCGCGCATTCTCAATGTGGGGCCAAGATAGGAGCCATTGATACCGAGCGTCGGCGTCTTGATCTGGTCAAAGAAATCTGCTGCGCCCTGCTGCAGTTTCAGGTCATAAACAGTAACGCCGTTTTCCATCCGCCCCTTGTCAAGAGGCGGAATTTTCAACGGGTTGATATGGACCCCGGCACTTTGAGCCGCAGTTTGCCATGTGGGCAACATCAATGCAGCAAAGGCTGCGGTGCTGCCGATGGCGCTGTTGCGAAGGAAATCTCGGCGGGAGAGGATGGCAGGGTTGACTAATTTCATCGATTTGTTCTCTCATCTTGAAGAATTTGCCGAATACTGGACTATCCGGCGGTGGGAAGGTCAAGGAAGGTAATATTACAATTGAGTAATTCCGGCTCACTGGACAGGGTGCCTTGGAATTATATAATCATATATTTGAATATTTCCATTAAAATTCGAAGACTGGTGTGAATTACCCGTGATGGCTTCGAATTTATTCAATTAAAACAGGAGCATGGAATAATTGCCACAACCCGTAAACAGTGAGCGTGACAATGGGAATTCCACATTTAGTTATAATTGGTGCAGGCTTATTTTCGTAGTTTTCCAAACAACGATTGTCTGACGGCTGAGGTCGTTGGAATTGATTGCGAAAACCATAATTTCCTGCTCAAGAACGGCACACTTTCTTACGATAAGCTGATTATACCAATGGCAAAAACATGCTTTGCCGATCAAAAACACTCGAACACTCACTTGAAATCAGGAACCGGATGCTCACAGCTTTTGAGCGTTGCGAGAATATTGACGGTGGTGTTCAGGCAACGACCGGTCGTACGCGGCAGTTATTCGATATGACCTCTTTCGGTTGATTGGCTATCCTGCCTGGTGGTTGTGGAGCTTGGCGCATATCTGAATTATGGAGCAGCAATAACATCAAACCCGATGAGTTCTGCATTTTCATTGCCCGTTGGCAGGGTTGGTGAAATTGTGCCGGACCCGATGAGCAATACGGTTTCGCGTAAAACCGGGATTTCCGGGTTGCGGTCCATCGTAACAAAAGTACCACCAGAACTGCGGTCAACCAATTGCGCCTTGTTCCGCAACACTGAAATTGTTGCATGTTGTCTCGAAACCCATGGTTGATCCACGACAATGTCGTTTTCTGCGGAGCGCCCGAATGTTATACTGTTATTTGCACAGCATTTGTATATTTGCCCGCCAAAGTTCAGCTGTACACATATTTCTGCATCTGCTGTCTGGGCTGACCGTGTCGGCAATTCATCGCTGACTATTCCAATCTGGGTGTGCAGCGATGTTCCGTCAGCCAACATGGTGTAAACCCGGATGGCCTCATCTTTCCCCTTGAATTTCACATCATCCAAAACCCTGAGTGATAACAATTTAGTCTCGGAAAGCTTGTCTACAAACCCCTGGCTGATCAGCACTTCACCCGGGTTTGCAAGAGAGGCGAGCCGGGCACAGACATTGACACAATCGCCAAAAATATCATCGACCGTCTGAATAACCTCGCCGTAATGCAGCCCGGCATGGATTGAAAGGCTATTTTGAACATTGCGGTTGAGAATGCTTTCAGCGGCATTCAATGCGGAGTCGGCATTGTCAAATGTGCAAAGTACGTCGTCGCCCTTGGAATGGATAAACTTGCCACCATCCCGACTGATAATACGCCTGATCTCACCCAGGAAACGACTGATTTTATCATGCGCCTCTGAATCACTGGTCTGGGCATACAAATTTGTACTGCCGGTTACATCGGCAAGCAGTATCGACAATTCCTGTTTTGCATGTGACATTTTCGAAAAATCTATAATCTATCTGGCGGTACTGTAACATTAGCAATCGCACCGCAGTCTAATATCATGCCCATTCAAATTCACAAACAGTGCAATCTTTGCGAATCACCCAGCGTGCCTCAAGACTTTTGTAAGGCCCCGCCCAAGGTCGTGTAATATTGTCGGTTTCTGCAACATTTGGCAAGTGAGAGAATTCACTACCCGGTAGTTGAAGCGCGTGTTGATGGCTGTTGCACTTGCTCCTGAGGCAATCTATATGTCGCACTTAATTCTTGCCCGTACTGATTGACAGCACATTAATCCAATCTACACTGGGACAAATTCAATTTTTCGCATATGGTAATTTGTGCAGTGCGATTTGAGAGGTACCATGGCTGATTTGACCAAACAACAGGTGCTGGAAGCCCTGAAGACAGTGACTCTGGCGGATGGACAGAATATTATTGACGCCGGCATGATCTCCGAGATTTTTATCGACAAAGACAAGGCAATATTCTCGATGAACGTTGCAGCAGAAGAGGCGCAAGCCATGGAAGCGGTTCGGGCCAAAGCGCAGGAAGCAGTCTCTTCCCTGCCAAATGCGGCCGGTGCAATGGTTGCCTTGACAGCGGAACGCAAGCCCGGCTCGGCAGCAGCAACAACACCGCCACCAACAGCAAGGCCAAAACGTGAGCAGGCACCAGCGCCCAAAGGACCGGTTGTACCCGGTATTGACAACATCATTGCAGTTGCCTCCGGCAAGGGTGGTGTAGGAAAATCCACAACAGCCGTAAATCTGGCGCTTGGCTTTAAGGAACAGGGCCTGAAGGTTGGCATTCTTGATGCCGATGTGTATGGACCGTCGTTGCAAAGACTGCTTGGACTTACGGGCAGGCCTGAAACAGCGGCAGACGGCAAAAAGTTGATACCGATGGAAGCCTATGGCCTGAAAGCCATGTCGATGGGCTTTTTGGTCGATGAAGGTACGGCGATGATCTGGCGTGGGCCGATGGTTCAGCAGGCACTAATGCAAATGATCCGTGATGTGGAGTGGGGTCAGCTTGATGTGCTTGTTGTCGATATGCCACCGGGTACCGGTGATGCGCAACTGACAATGGCACAGCAGGTGCCGCTCGCCGGTGCCGTTATTGTTTCGACGCCACAGGATCTTTCGCTGATTGACGCAAGAAAGGGGCTTGCCATGTTCAAGCAGGTCAGTGTCCCCATCCTTGGTATTGTCGAAAATATGAGTTATTTCCTGTGCCCTTCATGTGGCGACAGGTCCGATATATTTGGCAGCGGTGGCGCGCAAAAAGAAGCGACAACCATTGGTGTGCCGTTCCTGGGCGCGGTGCCACTTCATATGGAAATCCGGGCAACCAGTGACGAAGGCCGCCCCGTTGTTGCCAGTGACCCAGAAGGTCAGCACGCCAAAATTTACCGCGAACTGGCGAAAAACACCTGGTCAGAATTGAACGCAGTGAATAAAAGTGAGCAAGCCAGAGGGCCGAAAATTACAATTGAATAGGTGCCTTGAGTGCGCTTCTTTTTGGAATAATTACAGTTGGCCAAATTTAATTGATACATTAAGAAGCTATGATAACCAGCTGTATTGCAATCTATCCAAGATTCAGTTCCTTGAAAAAATCGTTACCCTTGTCATCTATGACAATGAAGGCCGGGAAGTTTTTGACATCTATTTTCCAGATGGCTTCCATGCCGAGTTCTTCATATTCCAGCACTTCGACCTTTTTAATACAATCCTGGGCCAGGCGGGCAGCGGGCCCGCCTATGGAACCCAGATAAAACCCGCCATGGGCTTTACAGGCATCGCGCACTTGGCGGGAGCGATTGCCTTTGGCAAGCATGACGAGCGACCCGCCAAATGATTGGAACTGATCGACAAAGGCGTCCATCCTGCCTGCGGTTGTTGGGCCAAATGAGCCTGAAGTCATGCCTTTTGGTGTTTTGGCAGGCCCGGCATAATAAACAGGGTGGTTTTTCATATAGTCCGGCATAGGTTCGCCAGCCTCAAGGCGGGCACGAATTTTGGCATGGGCCAGATCACGGGCAACAACAATTGTCCCCGTCAATGACAGGCGTGTTTTAACCGGATGTCTCGACAATTCTGCAAGGATATCACTCATGGGCTGATCAAGATCAATTTCAATGACATTCCCGGAAAGCGTTGATTCTTCAATTTCTGGCATATATCTGGACGGGTCCGTCTCCAGTTGCTCGAGATATATGCCATCTTTTGTGATTTTCCCGAGTGCCTGACGGTCAGCTGAACAGGAAACCCCGATCCCAATGGGCAATGATGCACCATGGCGGGG
>QIIJ01000442.1 GCA_003232595.1 Aurantimonadaceae bacterium
CAGCTCTTGATAGTGAGCAAAGTGAGGCAGAGAAACAAGACAGACAGGCTGTACTGAATTTTTTTGATACGGAGGCGAAGCGGGTTGGCGCTCGTCTGGTAGACCTTCGAACCCAGATTACCGACCGCAATGACTTTCGTGATGTTGACCATCTGAATGGCGACGCAGCCCTTCGTTATTCTCCCGGATTTATCAACCAGTGTTTTGGATGATATGGAAAATGGTGGACTTGTTTGGAAAGAGCTTGATTCAGAAAAGCAGCACAAGTGCTGCCGGGCGAACAGCCCGCGCCATCGAGGGCGTGAACGAAGTGAACTGCCGTGAGATATGGAAAATGGTGTGCCTGTCTGGAAAGAGTATGATTCAGGAAAGCAGCACAAGTGCTGCCGGGCGAACAGCCCGCGCCATCGCAGGCGTGAACGAAGTGAACTGCCGTGAGATATGGAAAATGGTGGGCGTAACAAGGATTGAACTTGTGACCTCCTCGATGTCAACGAGGCGCTCTCCCGCTGAGCTATACGCCCGTTCTGGAACGGGATCTCTAACAGGCGGATTTCGTTCGGGATGCGGCTTTTAACCAACGGATGGGATAGACCACAAAACAGGCCATATGGTCAATAGATTTGTGGTAATCTGGCCAGGATTATTGCTGGTCTGATCAGGCCGCTGCCAGCATTTTTTCGACCTCATTGACCAGGTCTTTTAAATGAAACGGCTTGGAAAGTACCTTGGCGTCCTTAGGAGCTTTTGATTCCGGGTTAAGCGCTACTGCGGCAAATCCGGTGATGAACATGACTTTGAGGTCGGGATCAAGTTCTGTAGCGCGGCGTGCCAGCTCAATGCCATCCATTTCCGGCATGACAATATCAGTCAGCAGCAGCGAAAAAGGCTCTTCGCGCAGCCGCTCATAGGCGCTGGCGCCATTGTCAAAAGAAATCACATCATAGCCGGCATTGGCAAGCGCTTTGGCCAGAAACCGGCGCATGTCATTGTCATCTTCAGCAAGCAGAATTTTATTCATTACATTGTCCGAATTGCTCCGATGTCACCATCATCTGATATTTGACACCTGGAAATTGTTGCCCACTTTGCTCCACGGCTTCGAGTGATTCAATTCGTTGCCCCACATACAATAAACCACTGCTCATAGGAGTTCAATGAGGTAAATATCCTGTGAATTTTATTGCTAAAATGCTCAAGAACCTCGATAATTGCCATATTCGGGACGGGGCTATCGGGTTTTTCGGCAAAAACTGGACAGTATCAATTTGAACTGGCACCATGTATGGAATTGCCAGGGCGATTTGATTCCCGAGGAACAATTGTGATTGTTGATGAGTTTGGCACCGACCAGCCGTTTTATTCCATAACTGCACCGGCCGAGCAGCGGGTTCCTTATGTTTTTAATTCACCACACAGCGGCCGGGTCTATCCGCCCTCATTCCTCAACAATTCAAAACTTGATGCGGATCAGATACGCGGTTCGGAAGATTTCCATGTGGATGAATTGCTGCAGGATGTGGTGCGTGTTGGTGCTCCATTGATGCAGGCGCATTTTCCCCGTGCCTTTCTCGATATCAATCGGGAACCCTATGAACTTGATCAGAAGCTGTTTGATGAAAAGCTGCCGCCCTACAGCAACCGCAAGTCGGTGCGGGTGGCGAGTGGGCTTGGCACGATTGCCCGGGTCGTTGCCGAATCGCGCGAAATCTACCAGCAGAAGCCTACTCTTGACGAGGCGATGGCACGTATCGAAACATATTACCGGCCCTATCATGATGCGTTGCGCCATCTTCTGGCGCGAACTCATGTGGCCTTTGGCTATTCGGTGCTGATTGACTGCCATTCGATGCCGTCATCGGTGATTGACAAGGAAACCAGGACAAAACCTGACATTATTGTCGGTGACCGTTACGGCACGAGTTGCCCGCCGGTATTAACTGCAGCAATTGTCGAGATTTTTTCGGACCTTGGATTGACCGTCAGTTGTAACCGACCCTATGCGGGCGGGTTTATTACTGAACATTATGGTCGACCGTCGCGCGGGCTCCACGCGGCGCAGATCGAGATCAATCGCGGCCTCTACATGGATGAAAAACAACTTGAACTAACAGCCGGGTTTGAAGTGCTGCGCACCCTGTTTACAGAGTTTGCCGAGCGAATTGTCAGCATCCCGGATGGGGCATTTTATCCCGAACAGCAGGCGGCTGAATAGACATCTTTCCATAGCAGCAGAATCCCCATGAACAAACTGACCGCCTTCATGCACACGCTTTGCGATGCTGCACAGAATGAGACCCTGCCGCGGTTTCGCGTTAATACGGTGGTTGTGAACAAGCTTGATCAGGAATTCGACCCCGTGACTGAGGGTGACCGCAAGGCGGAAGAAGTCATCCGTTCTTTAATCAATAAAAATTACCCGGAGCATGGTATTATTGGAGAAGAGTTTGGCGCGGAGAATGTTGAGGCTTCCCATGTCTGGATCATTGATCCGATTGACGGGACACGGGCATTTATTACCGGTATTCCGGTATGGGGCACGCTGATCTGTCTTGCGGTTGATGGAAAGGCGGAACTGGGAATTATGCACCAGCCTTTTACCGGAGAACGTTACTACAGCGACGGAACAAACAGCTATTATCTGGGGCCAGGGGTAGTGGCACGCAAAAGGCTTGAGACCCGGGGATGCCCATCGCTGGCTGAAGCCATGATGATGACCACCAGCCCGAACATATTCGCACCTGAGGAGATTGCCGCCTATGGACGGGTTGAAGCGCAGGTCCGGCTGGTGCGCTATGGCTGTGATTGTTATGCCTATTCAATGCTTGCTGCCGGGCAGATCGATCTGGTGATTGAATCCGGCCTGAATTCCTATGACATCGCCGCCCTTGTTCCGATTGTCAAAGATGCAGGCGGTATTATCACCGACTGGCAGGGCAATCCGGTTAACCTGCTGCACCCGGGAACACACCAGATCATTGCAGCCGGATGTGAGGCAATATATAATGAGGCGCTGAATTTGTTGAATGAGTGAGGACGACGATTGCGTCTAATACCAAAGGCGGCAGCCTTTTTAGTCACTTTCTCTCACGGCTGTTCCAATGCTGCGCATTGGGCCTGCCCCTTCGACCTGCTCAGGAGCGCGCCGCACAAGCGGCGGCTCGTTGTTTACTCACATATCACAGCAGCATCGTTTAAAGGCTAACGCCCTTGGTATAACACAGGGCATTTCCACTGGCGTTGTTATGATCCTGGAATAAACGCATCGAAGGCGGCCCATAATTGTTCGCGGTAAATATCGCGCTCCTGGAACTGCTCGTGTTTGCCACCGTCAATAACCAGGCAGGTGGTTGAGGGGACCGAGGCGCCAAATTCTTCTGCGGCCTTGCTGTCAACCACGTCATCACCACCGGCACCGATAAGCAGGGTCGGAATAGTCAACAATTTGCGAAATTCCGGTTCAGCTGCCCTATCCATGGCTTTGCAGGCTGCATAGATCCAGCGGATTGTGGCGCCACCGATAACAAGATCGGGCCAGGTATTGGCAAAGTTGCGATTTCGCTCGAACCTGATTCGGTCTGACGTCAGCTTGTTGGCAACAAACTTTCTGGTAATCATCGAGGTTGGCCCCTGTTCTATATAGGCCTCGCCCATGCCAAGGGCTGTTGCAGCAGCACACATATATTTCAAGGCATTCTGGCTGAACGGCAAATTATTCAGCGCCAGCATGGGCGACGTTAAAACCATGCGTTGAAAGCGGTTTTTCTCCAATGGTGCGGCAAGCAGTGCGACCAGGGATCCGGTAGAGTGGCCAAGAGCAAAAAAAGGCGGCGCACAATCGGGCAGGGCGACTTCTTCAAGGATGGTATTGAGATCAATCTCGTACTGATCAAACTCCTCTATATAGCCCTTTTTGGGGTTTTTTAGCATGCGGGACGAGCCGCCCTGTCCTCGCCAGTCAAAGACCAGCACACCAAATCCACGTGCCCGCAGCTCGCTAACCGTTTCGTAGTATTTTTCGATAAACTCTGTGCGTCCGGTCAGAATAACGACCGTGCCCTTTGTTGGCCGGCTGGTTGATTGCCACCTGGCGTAGCGCAAATTGATGCCATCGGAGGTTTTGACGCCGCCAGCATGAGCCCCTTCCGGCGCGGGATTATTTTCAATTTCGAAAAGTTGCATGGATTCGTGAAAGATGTGGGTTTTTTACCGGAATGGAGGATTTTCACTGCTCTATACAATCTGGACGATTGTCTCAAGCAAAACAATTACGCGATTTCTGTTTCATCGACTTTCAGCTGAGCAATTTCGAAAAAAAACGACCGGTGACATTGCTGCCACCGGTCAAATGCGACCAATCATGGAAGGGGGTTTCATGACCGGCCCCAAACTTTTTGCTGAAAATAAGAGCGCTATTTTGGTGAACCGTACTTCCAGATTTCATATGGGTCTTCCGACTGGTCGATATAGGGTTTGCGTTCCACGCGCCTGACCTGTCTGATTTTCTTTTTTTCCAGCTGCTTCAGTTTCTTGCGCTTGACTACTTTCTTTTTGTTGTGGTCCCTTTTTTTGTATTTTGGCCGGTCGTAATCTGAACGACTGCGGTAGGGCCGGTCCCAGCCAGTTTGATTATTTGTGGAGTATCCTCCGTCGAACCAGTAGTCCGGTTCGCGATAGCGCGGATTGTGAATGAGGCGGAGATTGCGGATGTTGCCGCTGCGCGCACTGGCAACGATCTTGTATATGGCACCGCGGCGATTTTCAGCGCGCAGAATGACGCTGTTACCCTTCAATCGGTAATCTGAAACCGGGGTTAATCCGCGTTTGCGTAATTTGCGATGAATTCTGCGGATTGGAACATCATTGTATCCGACTTGATTGTCTTGCCAGTCGCGGTACCTGTCGCGGCGTGGCGCTTCTCTCAATTCGGACCTGCGAGGGCGCTCATAGGAATGAACTTTGTGGATTTTGCCGTCGTAATAATTGTCAGCGCCAATCTGGCGGTCGTCCAGCAGGCGGTCAAGACCGATCTCTATTGCTGATCTGTAATCTTTGGCACTGGCCGGAGTGATGCTTGCTGAAGCAACCAGCATAACGCCGGAGATTATGCTGAGGACAATGGTTTTTCGCTGAAACATGGTCGTCTCCTGTTCGTTGCCAAAGTGGCAATCCTGTTTTGTTGATGAGAGACTAACACCTGGCCCGTGAACCATGCCCGAAGGCGTTGTTCATATTGTGTTCATAAAGCTGAAAACAGCTGCATTTCGGGGACTGCATACCGCCATAGTTCGACGCGACAGCGCTTGAAATTGATAAAACAGGCCCCATATCTTTAAGAGCGGATGCCAGATGGGTTCGCTATCAAAGCGATACCGCCCGAGAAGGGGGTCGCAAACATCGTAAACCAGGTCGCTCAACAGGAGGACTTTCCTATGCGCAATGTAGACTATTCCCCACTTTACCGTTCCACCGTCGGTTTTGACCGATTGTTTTCCCTGCTTGATTCACTTGGACAGCCTGACCAGTCGGCGCCAAGCTATCCGCCCTATAATATCGAGCGTACCGGCGAAAACAGTTACCGGATCACGATGGCGGTTGCCGGGTTTTCTGACGCCGATCTTGCCATTGAAGCCAAGCAGAATGTGCTGACGGTCAAGGGCGAACAGGGCCCGAGTGAAGATGAAAATGTAGAAGTGTTGTTCCGCGGCATTGCTTCGCGTGCTTTTGAACGCCGGTTTCAACTGGCCGATCATGTGGAAGTTCGAAATGCAAACCTTGAAAACGGCCTTTTGCACATCGATCTTGTTCGTGAAATTCCTGAAGCTATGAAAGCCCGCAAGATTAAAATCTCGAACAAACCAGCCTTGCAGATTGAGACCAGGGCCAAAAAGACTGCATCAGCCAAGTAACGGCCGGACTGTCAAGAGCGTTTCATCTTTAGTCAGAATCGCTATTGTTTGTTTCTGCTCACGGCCATTTGCGGCTTTGCCCCAGCCTCCGCGAGGGCGATTAATGAGCATCGGTTCACCCTGGTGGCCTGACTGTTTTCATGCAAACATGAAACAATCTAACAGGAAAAGGCGCTGTCGATTGGCAGCGCCTTTTTACCTGGAATAAATGAAATTCGTCTGCCCCGGAATTTTATCTGGTTGGCCTGGTATTAAACCGGCTGACCATGACAATCTTTGATTTGGGCAGTTCGTTGGAAACAAATTTGGCAAAGCCGAGGCGATTGATCGCCTGACCTGTAAAGCGGTTTGATCTGTTGATTTTAGCAGTTTTCGAGAAACTGGCATCGAGCACGGTTGTTGGTTCAATTTTCAGTACACCGAGATATCGCGGTGCGGTCAATTTAGCCATAGGGCCAATTCTGGTAGAACGGCTTAAAGCCCACAAAGTTACCTGGCTGCTGTTGAGATTGCCCAATTTCAGCAAATGGGGTTGCTGCACCTGGTTTTTAATCCGGCCTGCAATCACCTGGTTCATTGGCGGTCGGGTGGATTTGTGCGGGGTTACAATTTTGCGTTTTGCGCCAAACATATCAGTCGGGCGGTTCTTCGGCAAAGCACGCACCGGTGCCAGGCTTGCAGGTATTGCAGAGAGAACAG
>QIIJ01000377.1 GCA_003232595.1 Aurantimonadaceae bacterium
GGTGGTCGGGAATCTAACAGCTCAGCAATAATCATCAGACTCAATAGCATCGCAGAGATCAGTCAAGAAATCTGCAGCAGGTGCCCCATCTAAGGCTCTATGGTCAAACGTCAATGAAAGCCCAACAAATTCACGGAACACAATTTTGCCGTCTACGCCACGTATCGCTTTTTCCCGGGCGCAACCTATTCCGAGAATACCAATTTGCGGCGTATTCAAAATTGGCGTGAAGTGGTGAACCCGAGTTAGCCCGAGATTGCTTATCGTGAAGGTACCCCCGGTCATCTCGGTAACAGTCAATTTATTGTTCTTTGCTTTGCTGGACAAATCTTGACGTGCTGCTCTCAATTCTTCGAGGGATAGTTTCTGAGCGTCAAAAATTGCCGGAGCCACCAATAGGTTTCCGGGCAGAACCATCGCCACACTGAGATGAATAGATTTCGACAAGTGAATTTCTTTGGGTCGAGTGGTTCCATTCAAACCTGGTTTCTTTTGTAAAGTCTTGACGACAGCTTCGATGAGCAAGTCTTCAACCGAAACTTTGACGCCGTTACCAGACAGATTTGTTTTTCGAGCAAGTAGCGCCGACAAATTGCACTCTGCGTGGTGGGTCAGCTGAGCAGCCTCCTTTAGACTGTTCGACATCTTGTCCGCTATCATCGCACGAATACCGCGTATCGGAACAACGGTAATGTCTTCAGCATCAGTCGGCTGGTTCATCGGATTGTTCCGATCACATCGCCTTTTTTGATGATGTCATCAACCTGCTTCGTGATTTTCAAAGTGCCATCGGCAGGAGATTCAATTTCATGTTGGATTTTTTCAGTCATAATTTCAGCGAGCAGGTCACCTTTCTTTACGAAGGAACCATCACTTGATAGCCACGATGTGATGACTGCTTCTGAGTCTTCGTCCCAGAGATCCTGGGGAATGATAATTCCGGTGGTCATGTATTTTCCAAGTGCTTAAATTTGATAGGGTGGATGCCCGCGCACTGAGTTGCTACAGGCATCCAGTTCGCCCTGGGAGGATAAGGCGCTAGTTCATCGAGGTATAAGCCGCGACAATCTTGTTTGGGTTAGGCAAACAAAACTGCTCCATATTCCGCGCATACGGGATTGGAACATCCGGATAGGCAACCCTTTTTGGAGAGGTTTTCAGCTTCGATATATCGTGCTCGGTAACGGTCGCAATGATTTCGCCAGAAACACCGTAACTTTGATAGTCTTCGTCGACCACAATCAGACGACCTGTCTTCGCGACTGAATTGATCACCGTTTCGCGGTCCAACGGAACAAGCGACACAAGATCAATCACTTCAGCACTCACGCCTTGCTTGGCAAGAATGTCTGCTGCTTTAAGGCAGTTGTGGACGCCCATTGCCAAACCAACCAACGTCACATCGGTTCCTTCTCGTACGACTTTGGCCTTGCCGATTTCTACTTGGTATGATTCTTCAGGCGTATTGACCTGTGCGCCGGCCTCAGTGCCGAGCCAACCCATGCCTTGCAAGCCCTTGTGGTACATGTAGACAACCGGACTGTCGTCGCGCATTGCTGCGGTCATCAATCCCTTAGCGTCATATGCGTTGGATGGTGAAACCACTTTCATACCCGGCAGATGGGCAAAAGATCCATAGAGGCATTGAGAATGCTGACCAGCATCGGAGTAACCACCACCCGTTGATGTCATCAACACCATTGGGACATTTACTCCGCCACCAGAGAAGTAGGTGTTTTTTGCCATGAGATTGTAAATCGCGTCAAAGCACACACCAAAAAAATCTGCGAACATCAGTTCTACAACAGGTCGCATCCCATCTTGGGCCGCACCTACCGCCGCGCTGATAAAAGCAGTTTCTGAGATTGGCGTGTCACGGATTCTGGTTTTTCCGAATTCGTCCAAGAGCCCGCGGGTGTTTCCAAAAACACCCCCTAGCGCACCAATGTCTTCACCCATGACGAACACGCGTTCGTCCGCTTGCATTTCTTGTTGGATGGATTCAGCCATTGCCCGTGCAATCGTGAATTTCCGTTCATTTGCTATATTGTCTGACATCTATTTTTCCAATTCTCTGAAGTTGGACGTTAAGCTGCGAATACGGATGTGAGCGCATCCGTGTCCGGCGCAAGGTCGCTTTCGCGGGCAAACGCAATTGCCTCATCAACTTGTGATTGGGCCTTTCTTTCAATTGCATCGAGATCCTCATCGGTGGCGACACCATCGGCAATAATTCGCGAGCGCATCCGCGGAATTGGGTCTTTTTTGAACAGCGCGTCTTTCTCGCCTTCAGGGCGGTAGCCTTCGGCATCCCCCATAAAATGACCGGCCAGTCGATACGTCTCAATTTCGATGAGCGTAGGTCCCTTACCGTCACGCGCTCGTTTGATGGCTTCACCAGCGATGTCGAATATTGCGTAAGGATCGTTGTTCTCGATGTAGAAACCCGGCATCCCGTAGGCTGCAGCACGAACATCGTTGCGCGCAACGGCGGTCGAGTCTTCCTTGGAAACAGAAATGCCCCATGCGTTGTCCTCAATCACGAAAACGACGGGAAGGTTCCAAACACCGGCCAGATTCATCGCTTCGTGGAACGCGCCTTGGTTCACCGCACCTTCACCCAGAAAAGATATTGCGACGCCTGGTTTACCCTGCATTTGGCGGGACAACGCGGCACCACAAGCCGGACCGCACCCTTGGGCGATAATTCCCGAGCATGCGAAATTCACATCAGGATCGAAAATGTGCATGTGGCCACCACGACCACCGGAAAAGCCGGTCTTTTTGCCAAAGATTTCCGCGGCCATTTTTTTGAGGTCTACGCCTTTTGCGATCGCCTGATGGTGCGGTCTGTGCGTTGCCGTAACCACGTCATCTGCATTCAGGTGGGCACATACACCAACCGCCACGGGTTCTTGACCGTTGGACAGGTGCATCTCACCGGGGATTGGCCCATTTGCCATATTGAACGCAGGCGTCTTACCTTCGAGATAGATTTTCTCAATGATCTCCTCAAAGCGTCGGCTCGTCACCATTTTTTGGTACATCCAAAGGGTCTGGTCTTTTGTAGGCTCCATTTTGTCCTCCTAAGTTGATTTTTCTGGTGTCACGCGCGACCTGTCCTTGATGGAGCGAAATATGACACCAAGGGTGTTGCCAGCCCCAAAGATTTGGGTTGGCACGATATTCATGCGGCTTGATATCTAGGGTCTCACTCTGAGTCCGCGTTGAACATGTCGGACAAAGGGCGCCATTCCCCGTTGGCTTGTTTGCGCATGGGAGTGATGTATTTTCCCTTTGCCACACTTGCTTTGCCATCATCGTCAACCGTTTTGAGGGTGTACCAACCGGACGACATACCAAGGTCGCCACCTTTTGACACCACTGCATGGGTTGGGCCCCAAACAAGCTCCAGACCAGGCGTGTTTACGATCTCGTTCCAGTGAGCGATCATCTTTTTCTTGTCGTCCATGAATGGTGCGCCTGGTGGGAGGAAAGTGAAATCTGGGTCTGTGAATCCGATAAAGTCTTCGCCGCTTTTTGATATGGCCAACCAGTCACCATCAGCCTTCAAAATCGCAGCAATTTCGCCAGTTTCTTCCGATGTAATCTTCTTCATTGTGTTCTCCTCACACAGTTGGGTGGATGGTGCAAAAATAGCCTTCAAACGAAGCCTGGGCGCGATACTCATGCGAATTGATGTCCAGGTTTCAGTTTGAGTCCGCGTTGAAAATATCGGCCAATGGGCGCCATTCCCCGTTTGCTTGTTTACGCATGACAGTGAGGTATTTTCCCTTGGCCACATTTACTTTGCCAGCTTCGTCAACTGTTTTTAGGGTGTACCACCCGGACGAAAAACCCAGATCTCCACCTTTAGAGACGACTGCTAAGGTTGGGCCCCAGACAAGCTCCAAACCAGGCGTGTTTACGATCGCGTTCCAGTGAGCGATCATCTTTTTCTTGTCATCCATGAATGGGGCGCCTGGCGGGAAGAATGTGAAATCCGGGTCTGTATATCCGATAAAGTCTTCGCCACTTTTTGATGTAGCCAGCCAATCACCATCAGCTTTCAGAATTGCTGCAATTTCGGCAGAATCTTCTGAAGCAATTGCGGATACCGGAGAAATGGCAATCACCACAGAAACGAACAGAAAATGCACGGCTAGTATAAACTTCTTCATTGTGTTCTCCTCACACAGTTGGGTCGATGGTGCAAAAATAGCCTTCCAACGAGGCCTGACTGCGAACCAACGAAAGGTTTTTCTGGCTGGCCCCGACCGATTCGAACATCGGCGTTGCCTACCTCAGATTAATTTCCATAAAGAGAGCATGGATAGAAAGCCCAAAACCGGGACGTTCCTTGTCGGAGCAAAATTACTCAGAAAAAGTGTGTGAAAAAGTGTTGCATGCAACGCCTACTGCAACACTTTGCAACAGTTCTAACGCGGCCTGGAAATGCCCAGGCGCTCCATCCGCCGATGGATTGTTGTACGATCAACGCCGATTCGTCGTGCCGTTCGAGCAATATTCCATCCACATATCCGCAGATTAGTCTCCAAATCGTCCGCGAGTTCCAATAATGATCGATCTGTATCTGATTGTGCTGCCGTTGGCAGGACTGGTGGCGGAAGGTGCTCCAGATCAATGACCGCCGTATCGGTAAGCGTCAAAGCGATATCTATGACATTTATCAACTCTCGAATGTTTCCCGGCCAGCGACGATATCTCAGTTCCATTCGAGCGGCGGCGCTCATTTGATACGACAAGGGATATGAGATCGAGCGTTGTTTCAACAAGCGCGTGAGCAGTTCGTTGAAATCTGATCGTTGCCTTAAGGGTGGCATCGTAAGAGAGGTGGCTGCCAGGTGAAAAAATAGATCTTGACGAAAATCACCGGTTTTGACCATGGCCTCGATATCGCGGCATGTTGAAGAGAGGAGCTTCATCGGCAATTCGTTAGGCGCGCGGCCGACAGCTTCTGTCTTCAAATACCCAAGCAACTTTGCTTGATTCTCCAGAGTTAGATCACAAATTTCATCAAGAAAGAGCGTTCCTCCGTTTGTTCTGTCGATTAGGCAGTAAAACTTTTCAACCGCATCAGAGTCGCGATTTGGTCGCGTCGCTTCTGCAATTCCCCCTTGAAAATTCGCACAGTTTACGATGACAAACTGCTCGTCAAAGCTGCGGCCTTCGTGGATGGCTCTTGCCAGACGCTGCTTACCAACTCCAGTCTCACCCTTTATCAAGATAGGCGCGCGACTTTTTGCTATTTTCGCGGCAGTCGTTACCACGTCTCGCATAACGAGGTCTTCACAGCCAAGGGAAACAAGTCTCTTTGGAATAACCAGATTGTCCAGGCTGTGGCGTTGGTGCCTTCGGTTTGGAGGGGTTGCTTGAACAAAAAATGACAGCCCTCCCTTCATGTGAACCAAGCGTTCTTCCACCGGCTTTGAGCGCGTCAAACTTGGTAAATCGGCGACTGTAAGTTCAAAAAAATCAGATATGCATCGACCAATTAGGTCTTCTTCGGCTTGACAATCATTTAATATAGCCGATCTCAATGTACGCATGGCCGTCCCAGTCATTCCAGAAATACAACCGGACTGATCGAGAGAGATCGCGGCTTCTGGATCGACGTCAACATTGTCTGGAAAATCCGAGAAATGAAGGACCCATTCCCTTTGGCTGCTGGTCGTTAAGGTCGCCATCTCAATCCGTCTGACAGACGCCTTAACAAGTCGAAATGCGAGATTCTGGGTAAGCTTTGGTTGTGGGGGTCGCAAAAGTGATAGGTCCAGAACAGCTGCAAGATTGCCTAACGGATCAAATATGGGAGCTGCGGTACAGCTCAACGGCGTATGGGAAATGTTGAAATGGTCCGATTGATGAATTGTCACGGGTTCGCCTGTTGCAATGCAGGCTCCTACACCGCTCGTTCCCATAACTTTTTCTGACCAAACGGCTCCCAGGGATAGCCCGGATCCCCTCAATTCGGTTTCAAAGGCAGAGTCGCCAAAGAAATCAACGATGATGCCTTGCGGATCTGCAAGAAGCAGCACGTAATTTTGCCCGACGACCTGTCGATACAGTGTTTCAAGACCATTGCGTGCTATCGACGTCACTCTTTCGGATTTTTCACGATGCCG
>QIIJ01000275.1 GCA_003232595.1 Aurantimonadaceae bacterium
ATAGGTAAGGTAACGGTAAAACAGGCACCTTTCTGAACACCTTCGCTGTCAACTTTCAAAGTGCCTTTCATCTCGGTCATGGCATTGGCACAGGTGTGCAGGCCAAAACCGTGCCCGGTTTCTTTTGTGGTAAAGCCATGATTGAAGATTTTTGTCAGCTGTTTTTTGTTGATGCCACAACCATTGTCTTTTATTTTCAGATAAACGCTGGTGTCGTTGGTCATGCCGGTTTCAATGATCATTTTTTTGGGCCTGTTGAATCGATCATTGTCATTCATGGCTTCGTTGGCATTTTTGATCAAGTTGGTAATCACTTGCAGCAGTTTGGATTTTTGCCCTGTACATGTCGGTGTGTTGGCGAATTGTGTGCTGAGTTTAACGCCCCATTTTTTGAGCGATGCATCCTGAATTTTCAGGGCATCTTCAATGAGTTCAGGCAGATTGAGCTGTTCATTATGGAAACCGGATCGGGCATAAGTTTGCTGGGTGCTGATGACTTCTTTCATTATTGTAGTTTTGGCGATCAGTTCTTTGGATTCTTTTTGGATGTTGCTGATTTCAGCATTCAGTACTTTGCCCATCGTGATGAAATATTCGGGCAGTTTTTTGCCGCGTGCATCCTGGGTAAGGAATTCGTCCATATTGTTGTGGTTTTTCAGCAGCATGTCGCAGGCTTTTAACAGGCCGGAAATTTTGCTGCTGTTCGAAATGCGATAAATCTCTTCGCTGGCCAGATTGACGCTGTTAAGAATGTTGCCAATATTGTGCAACACACCAGTGGCCATGTCGGCCATGCCGGATTTGTGTGCGGCGTCCACTAACTGGTTTTGGATATTAGCCAGGGTATGCTCGGTTTCCTTGCGAGAGGTGATGTCTCTCAGGATACACACACGCATGTGTTTGTCACCAATCCGCATGTCGGATACCACGACTTCCATGGGGAAGGTGCTGCCGTCAAAGCGGAGGCCCGAATATTCTTTGGGTTGCTGGTGATTGCTTTGTTGTCCTGATTCAGCAAATTTGTCAGCATCATAACCTTTGACCAGCAGTGCACAGTGTAGGCCAATGGCTTCATCACGCCTCATTGCAAAAATGCTCATGGCTGCTGGATTCAATGATTCAATGGTGCCGGATTCATCCAGCACAAGAATGCCCTCGCCGATATTATCGAGAACGGCGCGAATCTTTATTTCACTTTCTTCGAGATCCCGGGTGCGCTTGTTGACACGGTTTTCCAGATCCTGATTCAGGGTTTGCAGTTCACTCAACATTTGTTGCTCGTTCATCGCAGCCAAGCGCAGGTGGTTAACCATGGTGTTGAATGAATTGCCCAGCTGCCCGATTTCATCCCGGTTGGTCACCATTACCTCGGCGTTGAGGTCACCTTTGGCCACCCGGCCAGCGGCGCTCATTAAATGTCGGATCGGCGGTACAATGCTGCGGGTAAAGCTGAATGCCAGCAGTATGCCGGTGAGCAGTGCGAGGATCATACTGGTAATAGCCGAGATGCGAATTTGATACAGTGCGTGAGTCAGTTCCTGGGCACTGTCGAATGCCGCATTGATCAGCTTGTCGGTAGTGCCTTCAAACAGGGTTTGCAACTGATCTGTGACGGGCTGTACCCGGGTTCGCAGCAGGTGAGTGTCGGCTCGCCAGGCGTCAGTTTCAAATATTTCCAGTACCATGGGAAGTCTTGCAAGATAAGTGGCACGGGTTTCATTCAGGGCTTCGATTTCACCGAAACCGATGTTGACCTCCAGCCGGTTCAGTTTTTTCATCAGGACGTTGATACGTTCGTTGAAATTATTGAAATTGATGAGAATTTCTTTGTTTTGGGCCGTGATGTAGAGATTAAGTGCCCCCATCATCCGCACCCAGTTGTAACGTAGCTCCTGTAAAATGAGCAAGGCTTGGGCAGCCTGTGGGTCGTCGAGGTTAATGTCATCGCTGGTCAGCAGGATGTTGATGTTACCCAGAAAATGGATGGCCAGCGGGTTTAGCGTTCTCCCCGCCAACAGCAGCCCTTGGTTGTTTTGACGATTGTCGTGCAGCGCGAACAATTCTTTTGCATATTCACGAAATTGCCGAAGCAAGAGCTGGGATGTCTCCAGTGTATCGTCGAGCGCCAGGTTTTGGAAAATATCCTGATGATGGGCACCGTCCAAGCGGTCGGCAATATCGTCAGTAATTTGCTCGAACCTGGCCTTGCGTTCGGTTTCTTTTGTCAACAAATAACCGTTTAGCAAGGCAATAGCCTGATTAAGGCTTTGCGACAGACGTTGAAAGTAAGTGGCCGCAGGCTGGTGCACTTCAAGCGCGGCTGTTGCCGTGCGCTTGACACTGTCAAGTTTGAACAGGGTGATGCCCATGCCTGTTGCCATGAGCAGGATCAGACTACCAAAACCGATACGGATCTTCCAGCGGACACTCCAGTTATGCGGACGGATGCTGCTAATAGCAGGAGGGAATGTACCTGGGCGGGTCATGTGTTTGGGGTGACGAGTGGGTCTGTTGAGTCCAAGTGCCTAAATTCTGTCTTGATATCGGCAAATTTCAGGTGGGCTTGAGTGAAAAGGGCAGCGCCACGCGTTACGATGGGCGGTGATCGGCACAGGTCTGTTTTGTCGTGTGTGGCCTCGCCTCATTCGCCTGGGGCAGGTAGACTGCGCCATTCTGTGAAGATTATTCAGGAGTCCGACTTGAGCAGCAAGTATGATGCCGCCTCTATCGAGGTATTAAGTGGCCTGGAGCCGGTGCGCAAACGTCCTGGTATGTATACCCAGACTGAGCGCCCCAATCACCTGGCCCAGGAAGTGATCGACAACAGTGTTGACGAGGCCATTGCTGGCCATGCCAGCACGATTGACGTTATTTTGAGCAAAGATGGCTCTCTGCAAGTGAGCGACGACGGCCGTGGTATGCCGGTGGATATTCACCCCAACGAAGGTATCCCCGGTGTGGAGGTGATTCTCACCAAACTGCACGCGGGCGGTAAATTCTCCAATAAAAACTACGAATTCTCCGGTGGTCTGCATGGCGTGGGGGTGTCTGTGGTCAATGCCCTGTCCAAACATCTCGAAGTGTGGGTGCGACGTGGGGGGAAGGAATACAACATCTCTTTTGCGGATGGCAACAAAGTTTCCGACCTGGAAGAAGTGGGCACGGTGGGCAAGCGTAACACCGGTACCACGCTACAGTTCTGGCCCGACCCCTCATTTTTTGATTCAAACAAATTTTCTGTGCCACGGCTCAAACATGTGTTGCGCGCCAAGGCTGTGTTATGTCCCGGACTGAAAGTCAGCTTTTACGAGGAAAAAACCGACGAAACCAGCAAATGGTGTTACGAAGATGGACTGCGTGACTACCTGATGGACGAACTGCAAGGCCAGCCTACCTTGCCGGAAGACCCTTTTATGGGTAGCTTTGCGGGCAATGCCGAAGCCGCTGACTGGGCGGTACTGTGGTTACCCGAAGGCGGTGAATCCGTCAGTGAAAGTTACGTCAACTTGGTGCCCACCTCACAAGGGGGTACCCACGTTAATGGTTTGCGCACCGGCCTCACCGAAGCCATGCGTGAGTTTTGCGAATTTCGCAACCTGCTGCCGCGTGGCGTTAAACTTGCCCCAGACGATGTGTGGGATAAAGTGAGCTATATCCTCTCGGTGAAAATGGCTGATCCCGCCTTCTCAGGCCAGACCAAGGAGCGGCTGTCCTCTCGGGAATGCGCACCGTTTATCTCCGGCGTCGTGAAAGACTCATTCAGTCTGTGGCTTAACCAGCATACCGAGCAGGGCGAAGCCATCGCCGAACTGGCCATTGCCAATGCGCAAAGCCGTTTGCGTGCGGGTAAAAAAGTGGTGCGTAAAAAGATCACCCAGGGTCCGGCTT
Source organism: Aurantimonadaceae bacterium (assembly GCA_003232595.1). Taxonomy (GTDB): domain Bacteria; phylum Pseudomonadota; class Alphaproteobacteria; order Rhizobiales; family Rhizobiaceae; genus SZUA-100. Next base: position 3,889 of record QIIJ01000275.1, read on the forward strand.
TGCCCGGCAAGCTGGCGGATTGCTCCAGTTCTGATCCTGCACAATCCGAATTGTTTCTGGTGGAAGGCGACTCCGCTGGCGGTTCTGCCAAACAGGCGCGTGACAAAGAATTTCAGGCCATTATGCCCCTGCGTGGCAAGATATTGAACACCTGGGAAGTGGACGCCAGCGAAGTGCTGGGTTCGCAGGAAGTGCATGACATTGCTGTGGCCATCGGTGTCGATCCTGGCTCCGATAAACTCGATGGTCTGCGCTACCGGAAAATTTGCGTACTGGCCGATGCCGACTCTGATGGCGCGCATATTGCCACGCTGCTTTGCGCACTGTTTCTGCGCCATTTTCATCCACTGGTGCAAGCGGGCAACGTGTACATTGCCATGCCGCCGCTATATCGTATTGACGTTGGCAAAGAAGTCTATTATGCGTTAGACGATGCGGAAAAACAGGGTGTGTTGGATCGCATTGCTGCTGAAAAAACACGCGGCAAAATCAACGTGCAAAGGTTTAAGGGTTTGGGTGAAATGAACCCCAAACAACTGCGGGAGACAACATTGGCACCGGATACGCGGCGGCTGGTGCAACTCACCATTGAACCGGGAGACGACACCAACCAGATGATGGATATGTTGTTGGCGAAAAAACGAGCATCAGATCGCAAAGCGTGGTTGGAGAAAAAGGGAGATTTGGCAGAGGTTTGATACGCTCAAGCCAGATTGAGTTTGTAGGTTGGGGTGAGGGACGAACCCCAACAAGCGGTGTCCCGCATAACCCACCAGAGAGGATAAAGAATTGCAATATCGACGGACCGATATCGCGGGTGGAACCTATTTTTTCACCGTAAATTTGGCAGAACGGAAACGCACATTATTGATCGATGAACTGATGTGAATGTGTTAAATACTTTGGGTATTGTCAGCAGTTATCGCAGCGCATGGGAAACGAGTATGCGGGCTTTATCATTGAATAACAAACAAGTATCAAGATAGACGCATTAAATGGTTTTTTGGCAGGTAATTCTGCCCGCCAAACAAAAGACGAAACAATGACAGAAACAACCGAACTAAACTACGAAGGTGTAGAACAACAACCCCTCAGAATCTTCACTGAGAACGCCTATCTTAACTACTCCATGTACGTGATCATGGACCGCGCCCTGCCACATATTGGTGATGGCCTGAAACCTGTACAGCGGCGCATCGTTTACGCCATGTCTGAGCTGGGCCTCAAAGCCGGGGCCAAATACAAAAAATCTGCACGTACGGTGGGTGATGTACTGGGCAAGTTCCATCCTCATGGTGATTCGGCCTGTTATGAGGCGATGGTTTTGATGGCGCAGCCGTTTTCCTACCGTTATCCATTGGTGGACGGGCAGGGTAATTGGGGGGCACCAGATGATCCCAAGTCTTTTGCAGCGATGCGTTATACAGAGTCGCGGCTGGCTAAATATTCGGAGTTACTGCTCAGTGAAATTGGGTTGGGCACCGTGGACTGGGTGCCGAATTTTGATGCGACACTGGATGAGCCCTCAGTGTTACCGGCGAGAGTGCCAAATCTGTTATTGAACGGTACCATGGGTATTGCGGTGGGTATGGCCACCGATATCCCGCCACACAATCTGCGCGAAGTCGTGAACGCCTGTGTGTATTTACTGGATACGCCCAAAGCGACACTGGCGGATATTTGCGAGTACATACAGGGGCCGGATTATCCCACCGATGCGGAAATCATCACGCCGCGCAATGAGTTGGTCGCTATGTACGAAAAAGGCGGCGGTTCGGTGCGCATGCGTGCGGTATGGGAGAAGGAAGATGGTGCAGTGGTGGTCACAGCGCTGCCACATCAAGTGTCCGGCAATAAAGTGCTGGAGCAAATCGCTGCACAGATGAATGCGAAAAAATTGCCCATGGTGGAGGATTTACGTGATGAGTCTGATCACGAAAATCCGACGCGTTTAGTGATTGTGCCACGTTCCAATCGCATCGATCTTAATGAGTTGATGGCGCATTTATTTGCGACGACGGATCTTGAACGGACTTACCGTGTGAACATGAACATCATCGGCCTTGATGGCAGACCACAGGTGAAAGGTCTGCGCACCCTGCTCAAGGAATGGCTGGTGTTTCGTGTCGATACCGTGCGCCGACGGCTGGAATATCGTTTGGAAAAAGTAAAACGCCGTTTGCATTTGCTGGATGGCTTACTGATTGCTTTTTTGAATCTGGATGAAGTGATTCGCATTGTCCG
>QIIJ01000459.1 GCA_003232595.1 Aurantimonadaceae bacterium
ATGACAAATACCGGCCAGATCAGGTCACTCACAGTGAGCGCATTTTCCTGAACCAGCCGCCGCGACCAGACTGCCTTGCGGGTACGGCGAAGGCGGCGGTTGCCGGTGATTTCATCGACAGAACGCTGTCGGGCGGCAAATGGTTGGTGTTTGTTCATGGTTGCAACTTTACTCCAAACCTTTTCAAGGCGCTTCTATCATGATGTGGTCAGGTTTTGAAGGGCAGGAAACAGACCCATGGACAATGTGTTCGCACCGTTGCAAATTCCGTGTTAGCTTACTTGTGATGCTCGCGAGATCTCCGATAGTGCGCAAATTAACGGCCGCCTTGCTGGCAGCGGTGGTGCTCGTTCTTTTCCCGACCAGCCAAAACCCGCGTGCCTCTGTCGGCGTCGATATGGTGCTGGTGATTTCACTTGATGTGTCGGCAAGTGTTGATGCACAGGAATTTGGCCTGATGCGCGAAGGGCTTGCCCGTGCTATTTCATCCCGTGATGTGATGGATGCCGTGGCATCCGGTACTCACGGAGCAATTGCGGTCAGTATTGTGCAGTGGTCCGGCTTTCAGGAGCAGGATGTGCGGATTGCATGGTCGCGGCTGTCCAGCCAGAACCAGCATCTGGAGTTTGCCGGTGAAATTCGCAACATGCGGAGGCGCTGGCACGATGGTGCAACAGATCTGGGTGGAGCCATCGATCAGGCAAGAGAGATGGTGCTTTCAGCTCCTTTCGAAACCACTCGTCGGGTGATAGATATTGCCGGAGACGGCACCAACAATGTCAACCAGTCACCTCAGATAGCCCGTGACCGCGCGGTGGCCGCTGGTGTGATCATCAATGCGCTTGCCGTTAATGATACGCCCGGCGGTTTGGTAAATTACTATCTCAACTTCGTCATCGGAGGTAACGGCGCATTTGTCGAGACAACATTGAATTACCGCGGGTTTGAGCATGCCATGCGGCGAAAACTGGTGCGTGAGATCGGTACCCAGTTGCTGTTTTAAATTCAAAGCGATATCACAAACTTTCCTTCAACCAGCAACAATTGAAAAGCAAATCCAGCATGCCAGAATCCGAAATACTCTTTGATCATCGGTGTCATGCGGGAATAATCACCCTTAACCGGCCGGATGCGCTTAACGCTGTAACCCATTCAATGGTGCGAAAGCTGCATGCGCAATTGTTGGCATGGGAGCAGGACCTGGCTGTTCGCCATATCCTTATCAAGGCGGCTCCCGGCAAGGCATTTTCAGCCGGTGGCGATATTCGCGACCTTTATGAGCGGGGCACGGCGGGCCGACCGCATTTACAGTTCTTCCAGGATGAATACCGGCTCAACGCCTATATCAGGGATTATCCCAAACCTTATATTGCCCTGATCGACGGAATCGTCATGGGTGGCGGGGTTGGTGTTTCCTTTCACGGCTCGCATCGTATTGCCGGAGATAAAATTTCTTTTGCAATGCCGGAAGTGGGCATTGGTTTTTTCCCTGATGTGGGCGGCAGTTATTTTCTACCGCGCCTGCCGGGAGAAACGGGCATGTATCTGGCACTGACCTGCAATCGATCAAAAAAGGACGACTGTCTTTGGGCCGGACTTGCCACCCATGCCTGCCAAAGCGAAGAGCTTCCTGCTGTTGAAGAAGCGCTTTGTCACAGTGTAGATATACAAAAAATTGTCGATCAGTTGGAGACTGGCAGCATAACAAGTACACTACAGGCCAGATTGAACGAAATCGATATCTGTTTCGGCGCTGGCTCAGTTGAGCAGATTTTGCGCCGGTTGGATAAGCTTGCTGCCGCTAATTCTGGCCCTATAGCCGACTGGGCATCGGCAACCGCCAGCACAATCAGAACCAAATCACCCACAAGTCTTAAAATTGCCTTTCGACAATTGCGTGAGGGAAAGCGGCTATCGATGCAGGAATGCATGCAGCTTGAATATCGCATTGTCAGCCGTGTATTAAGGGGCAGAGAGTTTTATGAAGGTATTCGCGCCGCAATTATCGACAAGGATGGCAGACCACAGTGGACCCCGGCTGATATTGCGGCAGTTGATCTGGATATGATAAACGATATTTTCAGCAAATTAACTGGTGAATGCGGAACGCCCGCGGGAGAACTTGTGTTCAAATGAGCTATATTGAGGAATTCAACCCCGTTGCACCCACCCGGCTTGAATTAGCTTATATCTGGTATTTGCGATTGCTGGCCATATGTTTTGTCGGGCTGGCACTGTATTACTGGATGCGTATCAGCGGTTATTACCCGGGCGAAAACTGGCGTTTTGATACAATGTCATCCCAGTGGAAGGTTGCCAGCGCGATTCTCGCCGTTCTGCTGCCCGTGACCGCTGCAGGATTATGGTCAACTTTACCCTGGGGGCAGGTTGTATGGACCATGTCAATTGTAACCGAGCTGCTTATGTATAATTGGTTTACAGAATATTACGGGCAAAATCTGCTGATATTCACCTTTCATATGACAACGATTGTGGTTTATCTGGCTTTTCGCGGTGTAATTGCACTGAAAGCCAACAGAAAGTGAATCTTTATCGTTAGCAAACTATTGAAACCCTTGAATTTGTTACAATTAATTCCCTTTTGGTAAGATTGAATTAATCCTGTGTTTTAAGTCGAATTTTATACAAACTGTGTAGTGTCTGTTTAACGGTGGAGAAAAAACAATAACCGCCGACAACAGAGAGGCTATTTTAATGACTATTGCACCAATGGTTGCCGGTGTGGCGGTAACCCATGAAGTTGCAAATGAGATCAAGCCGGTTTACCTGGAGTCCCTGACTTTGGTAGAACGTTTGCATCGACGTTTGCTTGACGTGATCAAAGACGAATTTGAACGGGAGAACAGGGGTGATATCAATCCGGTTCAGGCGTTGTTGCTTTATAACATAGGCGATTCCGAACTGACTGCCGGTGAACTTCGCTCACGGGGATACTATCTTGGGTCCAATGTATCCTACAATCTGAAAAAACTGGTGGACCAGGGCTTTATCCTGCACCAGCGTTCGCGAACTGATCGTCGTTCGGTCAAAGTAAGCCTGACTGAAAAGGGCAAGGCCATTGCAGATATCGTTGATGCTCTTTATGATCGGCATTTAACATCGATTGAAAAGGTTGGCGGTATCAACAGTGATGAATTTGCCCGGATGAACACCTCCCTGCAAAGGCTTGAGCGGTTCTGGCGGGATCAAATTTTATATCGTCTGTGATCTGACCAGCACATCATACCAACAATATCCTGCAGCCCGGCTGAAAAGTCGGGCTGCATTTTTGTGCGCAGCAAATTTGCCATCAATTGATTGCATCATAATGATATGACCGCATCGCATTCCAGCATTTTACTCCCGCTGAATTTGTGCTAGACGCCGCATTCAACTTTTTAGGACCAGTCCGCGATGATGATCACGGGACTTGCGGGAAATTTGCACATGACAACTTCGAATTCAGCCATTGAAGCGTTTTTCAACCAATCTCTTGAAGATGCGGATGCGGATATTTTTGGCAGTATTCGCGACGAGCTGGGCCGCCAGCAACATGAGATCGAGCTGATTGCTTCAGAAAACATCGTTTCACGCGCCGTTCTGGAAGCTCAAGGGTCGATCATGACCAACAAATATGCCGAAGGTTATCCGGGTCGTCGTTATTATGGCGGTTGTCAGTTCGTTGATGTGGCGGAAACCCTGGCAATCGAGCGGGCCAAGGAGTTGTTCGGTGCTGATTTTGCCAACGTCCAGCCCAATTCCGGCAGCCAGATGAATCAGGCCGTGTTTCTGGCCCTTTTGCAGCCGGGCGATACATTTATGGGACTCGATTTGAACTCCGGTGGTCATCTCACTCACGGCTCGCCGGTCAATATGTCCGGCAAGTGGTTCAATGTTGTTTCTTACAGTGTGCGCAAAGATGATCACATGCTTGATATGGATGAGATTGCCAAACGTGCTGAAGAAACCAAACCAAAACTGATTATTGCCGGCGGCACCGCCTACTCGCGTGAATGGGACTGGGCCCGTTTCCGCGAAATTGCTGATTCGGTTGGTGCCTATCTGATGGTGGATATGGCCCATATTGCCGGTCTTGTTGCCGGTGGGGTTCATTCTTCGCCAGTGCCGCACGCCCATGTGGTCACCACAACCACCCATAAATCCCTGCGCGGCCCGCGTGGCGGCATGATTTTGACCAATGATGAAGTGATTGCCAAGAAGATAAACTCGGCCGTATTTCCCGGGCTGCAGGGCGGGCCGCTGATGCATGTCATTGCCGCCAAGGCTGTAGCATTCAAAGAGGCATTGCAGCCTGAATTCAAAACTTACACTGGACAGGTGGTCGCCAATGCGCGTGCGCTGGCCAAAAGCCTGCAGCAATCCGGGCTGGATATTGTTTCCGGCGGTACTGACAATCACCTGATGCTGGTCGATTTGCGCCCCAAAAACGCAACAGGCAAGCGCGCTGAAGCCGCCCTTGGCCGCGCCAAAATCACCTGCAATAAAAACGGTATACCGTTTGACCCTGAAAAACCATTTGTCACTTCCGGCATTCGCCTTGGCGCCCCGGCGGGCACCACCCGTGGATTTGGAGAAGCGGAGTTTGCTGAAATAGGCGATTTGATTGCCGAGGTTCTCGATGGCCTGAAAGAAGCCAATTCGGATGAGGATAATCAAGCGGTCGAGGCGGCAGTCAAGCAAAAGGTAATAGACTTGACCAACCGCTTTCCGATTTATTCGCAGATGTGAGGGGCGGATTGCTCGAGATTGATCTATAACCTGAATTCGTCATTCCTGTGCTTGTCACAGGAATCCATTCCTCATAGATTGCCAAAACAAATAGAATCGCTGTCATTTGACAGGTGAGAGGTATGGATTCCTGTGACAAGCACAGGAATGACGGAGCTGTGACAATAAGAGCAACCTGTTCACCGCAATGCCTTTTGAATAACCGGATTATGGAACCAAAATATGCGCTGTCCCTTTTGTAGTTGTGAAGACACCCAGGTTAAGGATTCACGCCCGACTGAGGACAATACCGCCATTCGTCGGCGCCGGATTTGCAGCGATTGCGGCGGGCGGTTTACCACATTCGAACGTGTACAATTGCGTGAACTGACGGTTATCAAAAAATCCGGTCGCCGTGTATTATTTGATCGCGATAAACTTGCACGCTCTGTGCAGGTGGCCATGCGCAAGAGGCCGGTGGAACCGGACCGCGTCGAGCGAATGATTACCGGTATCGTGCGTCAGCTCGAGAGTTCCGGCGATGCGGAAATTAACTCGGAAAATATAGGCCTTCTGATCATGGAAGGCCTGCGCGGCCTCGATGATGTGGCCTATGTGCGATTTGCCAGTGTCTATCGCAATTTCCGCGAGGCAAAGGACTTCGAAGAACTGCTGGATGAATTGTCCGGCGAGGAACCTCCCGGAGAGGGTGGTGAATAAAGAACTGGACAAACGGCTGATGGCGGCGACCATTCGTTATGCCCGCCGTCACATTGCCCTGACCGGCACAAATCCGTCCGTCGGTACTTTGATTGTCCGTTTTATCAATGGGTGCCCAACAATTGTTGGGCACGGTGTAACCGCCCGTGGCGGCAGGCCCCACGCCGAGCCGGTTGCACTGGTCCAGGCCGGTGATTTGGCAAGGGGTGCCACCGCCTATGTGACGCTCGAACCCTGCGCCCACCACGGAGCAACCCCACCTTGCGCCCAAACCCTGATTGATGCCGGCATCAAACGCGTCATGACCGGATGGGTTGACCCGGACAGCCGCGTTGATGGCAGGGGGCTTGCCATGCTGCGCGAGGCTGGAATTGAAGTTGAAGCGGGTATACTGGGCAAAAAAGCGCGCGCCGATCTTGGCGGTTACTTGAATCGTAAACAAAAGAATCGGCCCTATGTGACTGTAAAACTTGCTGTTTCAGTTGATGGGCATATTGGTCAGGAAGGTATGGGGCAGATCGCCATCACAGGTCCGCTCGCCCGCAGTCAGGTTCACATGATGCGGGCAACACATGATGCAATTCTGATCGGGTCGGGAACAGCCACCGAAGATGACCCCGAACTGACCTGCCGTCTGCCGACCGCTCTCCTCACCGGTTTGTGCTGGACAGTAAGGCCGGTCTGGATGTTTCCGGCAAACTGGCGAAGAACGCCCGAACAATACCGACCACAATTGTTGTTGGCCCCGATGCGCCATTGGATAAGGTCATTGAACTCAAGAATGTAGGCGTCTCCGTTATTCAAGGAGAGTTGGTCGGTGGCCGTATCGCCCTGCCGGAATTGCTCAATGATTTGGCAGAAACCGGCATTTCCTCACTGTTTGTTGAAGGTGGTGCGCAGACGGTACGCTCATTCCTTGAAGCAGAACTGGTTGATGAAATTGTACTTTTTACCGGCGTACGCAAAATTGGCACCGGCGGCATTGCCTCACCTTTGACCAGAAACAATATCCCGTCCGGTTTCACACTTGCAAGAAGTGAGCAATTCGGCGATGACATGCTGGACGTTTACACCCGAGAGCAGAAATAATGTTCACCGGCATCATCAGCGACATTGGCACAATCAAAAAGATCACACCGCTCGATGCCGGCATCCGGTTTCGGGTTACAACCGCCTATGATCCCGAAACCATCGATATCGGTGCATCGATTGCACACAACGGCGTGTGTCTGACAGTGGTGGCGAAGGCGAAAGACAGTTCCGGTGACCGCTGGTTCGATGTGGAAGCCTGGGAGGAAGCGCTCCGGCTTAGCAATCTCGGTGCCTTGCAGGTGGGAGACCGGATCAATCTTGAGCGCCCCCTCAAGGTCGGCGATGAACTGGGCGGCCATATTGTCGCTGGCCATGTGGATGGATTGGCAAGAGTGAC
>QIIJ01000372.1 GCA_003232595.1 Aurantimonadaceae bacterium
GAGCAATCCTTCCGGTGAAGGCATCAAAAAGCCGCTGAACAAAAACCGTATCGAGATCCCGCGTAATGATTACCAGCCGGGTGCGGTGATCTTCATCCGGCCATTCCGACAGCGTCGCGAGTGGATGAAATATATGCTGGACCGCGTGAATGACCACTGGTTGCTGCGGGTTTTCGGCGGTCTGAATTATGCCCTTGATGCGCAAAAGTCTGGGCCCGTGGGCAGAGCGCAACAGATCAAGAAACATTTGCATGGCATCCGCCTCAACCGGCTGGTCATGGGTCAAGGTGAAGGCGCGAATTGATGCGTCATGGCGATTGACATCGTGGTGGTGGTGATCGTTGGTGTTATTTGCCGCTGCCACTGCTTCTTCCCTAAGCCAGCCAGCAACATCGGCTGATTTGGTTTCAGGATTGTAGAGCCCGCAATCAAAAAGCCCGGCGGGTGGGAATGTGCCATTGTCGCTGCAAATCTGCGGTGCCGCCGGGTTAAGTCGTGACAGACGCAGATTGTCCAGCATTTCCTTGTTGTTTTGCATTTCCGGTTTGCTGAGCACAATACGGTCGGCCATTGCAACCTGCTTGACCGCTTCCCTGTGATTATCAAGCGTGCTCGAACCGTTTCTACAAGTGTAATAACCCCGTCGAGCCGGATCTGATCCACCAGCATTGGATGGGTCATGATCGCATGCAGAATTGGGGCCGGGTCGGCAAGGCCGGTGGTTTCGATGATTATTCGCTCAATAGGGTTTCTGTCCTGGCGAGCCAGCAATCTGGTCAGCGTATCGACCAGATCACCGCGCACAGTGCAACAAAGGCAGCCGTCATTGAGTTCCAGAATATCTTCATTGGATGATTCAACCAGCAAATGATCTATGCCCACATCGCCGAATTCATTGATGATGATGGCGGTGTTTTTCATCGCCGTATTTGCGAGCAACCCATTGAGCAATGTGGTTTTGCCGCTGCCCAAAAATCCGGTAATCAGGCTCAGGGGGATGGGCTGGTTACTCATTATTGGCTCACTTGCGGTCGCGGTTTTGGCAACGGAATTGTGCCGCGAAGATCAGTATCCTGTGAAAGCAATGCACCATCTATTTTCGCAAGCTGATAGTCTGGCCGTCTTATCGGGATCGGAATATAGGGTGGCGGGGCGTTACCGTTGACAACCTCAATGCCGGTAGGGCTTGGACCAAAGGCATCACCCAGAACAATCTGGACCGGTTTGACAGGTAAGGGAGGTGTAAAATACAGCGCGTTTTCGGCTTCTCTTTTGGCAGCAATTGCCTTCAGCCGGGCCTTTCTTTGTTTTCTGGTTTCCCGGATTTTAGGTTTCGATCGATCACATATCTGATCGGTGAGATCATTGGCGACATCGCGTTCTGTGCCATAAGGCTCAAGGGTTTCAACGGGGCCTGTTGGTTGCCCGTAAGTTTCGTCAAAACCCGCATCAAGCAGCCTTGCGGTTTCTATGCCCCGTTCGTGGGGGTTTTTTGCACCCAGAACAATGGCAATCAATCGTCGACCGGAGCGACTTGCGGAAGCTGCAATATTAAATCCTGCGGCGCAGATATAGCCGGTTTTAATTCCGTCTGCGCCGTCATAGCGGCCAAGCATTCGATTAAATGATTTCAACCGGCGCTTGGCGAACTGCAATTCGGGAATTCTTAGCATATAGGTATATTGCGGATAATCGCGGTAAATTGCCATGGCGAGAAGACCGATATCCCGGGCCGTTGTATATTGCAAAGGATCGTGCAGCCCGTGGGGGTTAACAAAATTGCTGTTGATCATGCCCAGTCTGGCAGCGGTTGCGTTCATTCGCAGAGCAAAGGCCTGCTCGCTGCCTGACAGGGATTCTGCAATAGATACAGCAATATCATTGGCGGATTTTACCAGAATTATCTTTAGAGCGTTTTCAAAATTGAGGATGGTGCCGACAGGAAGCCCCATTTTGCTGGGCGGCTTTTTGCGTGCATACTTTGAAACCCTGACCGGCGATTTCATTGTGATTTCACCGGATTTGATCGCCTCAAATACAATGTAGGCGGTCATCATTTTGGTCAGAGACGCGGGGTACCAACGGTCAAAAGCCTGCTGGTGCAACAGGACAGTGCCATCGCTCGCATCAAGCAACAGGTGGGGCCGCGCTTGAATGGTCAGCGATGATGCAAACACCATCACAATTGCAACAACAGTTTTTAGGCAAAGCCGAATAAGCAAAAGGATAATCCGTTTGAGGTTCAACACACTCCAGATATGGCATGGATGGCCAGCGTTGCAATAGCGCTATCTTATGTTGACCGGTCACTTTTTCCGGCACTCATATCTGGATTGCGTGATTTTTGCAGGATGCGGCTCTTTTCAAGATATTCATTTGACTGCATCTCAATCAGCCGCGATGCAGTGCGTTTGAATTCGAAATATTCAGTGCCGGAATTTGCCGTATAAAGTTCATCTGGCTCAACATCGGCAGTGCAGACCAGATTTATGTGGTGATCATATAATGTGTCAATCAGGATAATGAATCGTTTTGCTTCGTTGCGCTGCTCGCGATGCATCTGCGGGATACTGTCAATAAAAACTGAATGATATCGCCTGACCAGGGCCAGATAATCGCCAGCACCAAGTGGTGCTCCGCATAATTGGTCAAAGGTAAATCTTGCTGAACCCAGAGATGCCTGTGGAATTATCAGTTCCCGCCCGAGAACGCTGATGGTTTCGCTCCTTCCAAGCACCGTGCCCGTGAGTGCCTGCCAGATACGGTTCATATCATTTTGGGCGTTTTTGTTTCGACTGAGAATATAGACCGGTGCGCGGGCAAGTTTCTCAAGGCGAAAATCTGTTCTGGCATCGAGCCACACGGTTTCGACGTTTTGTTTCAACAGTTCGACGAATTTCAAAAAATGTTTGCGGTTAAGGCCATGGGGGTAAAGTGCATCAGGGGCCACATTGGAGGTCGCAATAACCGTAACGCCGTGCTCAAACATAATGGTGAACAATCGCGAAAGTATCATTGCGTCGGCCACATCGGTTACCGCAAATTCATCAAAACATAAAAGTTTTGCCTCGCGTGCCAGAGCCCGGGCAACCGGCGGCACCGGGTCAGCCTTTTGGGATTTTCCAACGACCGGCTTTTGCCTCTGGGCATGAATTCTGGCATGGGTGTCCTGCATGAAATCATGAAAATGGACCCGGCGCTTGTTAATGTTCTTTACGCTGTCAAAAAACATATCCATCAGCCAGGTTTTTCCGCGCCCGACCGACCCCCAGATATAGAGGCCACGATTGTTGGGCGCTGCAGCCTGTTTGCTGGAAAACAGCCAACCAAGGGCGCTCTGTTTTGAGGCAAGCTTGTTATTTTCCAGGGCAACAAGCAACAGGTCCAGTTTTTGCACAAGTTGCAACTGTGCCTTGTCATTTTCAAAGTTTCCGGTTTCCACTCGTGCAAGATACATGCTTTCGAGCAATTTCCCGCCTGGAACACTCACAACAGGATCGTGGCTTTCAATTGCCATTTTGCAGGTGCTTTTTTAAACTCGGGAAACTGGAAATTACCGGGAAAAAGAAATGGCTCCGCCAGCGGTGGTTGATCCATCGTATCGGGTCTGCGCTGAGCGGTATAATCTTGCAGCGGTACCGCCATCGGAATTGACCAATACAACCTGCTTGCCCTTCACATCCCAGGCCTGAACATCTGAAAGAGCAACAGCAGCACATCCGCGCGATGCTGCGCGATACCCGCCTGACCATTTGGTGAGCGAAAGAAATACCTGACACTGAGTGCCGCCGGTTGCGACCTGCCAGGCACCGACAAGCGCCTCGCGGGAAACTGGTTGGCCGCCGTCAGCTGGCGGTTTTGGTGGTGCTGCAACAGCAACCTGCTGATCAGGTTCAAGACTTGGCTTCAGCCCATCGGGAGAATTCGGATCCGCCCCTTCGGGAGGCGTCGGACTTGTGGGCTGCAATTCCGACTGTTCCACCACACCGACCGGCGCAGGCGTTAAGGGTGCCGGATCGGCATTATCGAACCTCGTTGTCTGGCAGCCAGCCAGAAACAGGCCGGGTAAAAACACCAGGGCGATCATCTTTGATACAGACATTTCCAGCCTCGAATATATTTCCGTCGCACACCTTCTGGCGTACATTCGTGACTATAATGCGAACTTATGGTAAACCAAAGGCTAAAATTACCTCAATTTCCACAGGAAGCTGGAAGCGACCTATTTTGCGATGGCAACGCCCATCAGTTTATTCAAGGCGCCATTCATCTTACCAAAAGGACCATCGACCCCTTCAATTCCATAACGGGCTTTCAGTGCGGCGGGAGAAACGGCACCAATCATGGTCTTGCCACTCTCACTCCAGATCAAAACCTTCACCGGCAGATCGATGGCCGAGCGCGGATTGGCATTCATGATTGGCGTGCCCATTTGGGGATTGCCAAAGATCACGACGGTTGCCGCTGCCATTTCAAGGCCCGCTGCTTTTGCGTTGGCCTGATGATCAACGCGAGCAAATACCGTCGCTCCGGCTTTCTTGATCGCAGCCACAAGCCGGTCAGCAGTTGCAGTCACATCATGCGGGCTTTGTTTGACAATCCAGTCTTCAGTAGCTTTCGATGGAATTGCTGACGCCAGCAGGATGGCAGTGAATATCAACATAACAGGTATTTTTGGCAGTTTCATATGGTTTCTCCAGTGTTGGCACAGTCTTTATTGTCTGGCCCTGATATCAAGTAATCCCGATTAATTTGTGGCTACGACCCCAAATTGACGCCGCTATAGGCCTGTTTGCCCCACAGTTTGCGAACTGTTCTGTCTCGCTTGCAGGAAAACCGGTAATATTTGTAACGCAGGGGTTTTTTGTCCGCGTAGTTTTGGTGAAATTCTTCAGATGGGTAGAATTTGCCAGCAGCTATGATCGGCGTGACAATCTTGCGTTTGAGGACGCCAGATTTTTGAAGTGCAGCTTTTGATGCTTTGGCCTTTTTTTGTTGAGTCTTCGAAAGCGGGTAAATGGCAGTTGAATAGGATTCACCCCTGTCACAAAACTGACCGCCCGCGTCGGTCGGATCGACGGTGCGCCAGAAAATGTAAAGCAGTTGTTCATAGGAGATTTGTTTCGGATCATAGCTAATCTGGACAGCTTCGCGATGCCCGCCGCCAGCATAGGTTTTGTAGGTGGGATTTTTCAATGTGCCGCCGATATAGCCCGAAATCACATCTTTGACGCCTGCAACCTTGTCAAAATCCTTTTCGATGCACCAAAAACAACCACCGGCCAGAATTGCCTTGGCACCGGCAGCCAGCGCAGGGCTTGTGGCAAAGCTTTGGATAGATCCAAAGGCAATCAAGACTGCAATAATTCTTGGGGTGATGATCGACATAATGTTGTCTCCTGTTGATTGAGATCAATTGACCATCTTGAATTGCTATTCAATTCAATCAAATACACGGATGCGTGAAGCGGGAGATTATGAAATATTCAACCCGCATCGGGAAATATGACACCCTTTTTGAGAATAAAACAGCCATAGGGACGTTCTTCACCGGTTGCTACAACAGCGTAGGCCTGCCTGGCGGCCTCGTAGAATGCCAGGCGCTCCAGCGACTCCATTTCAATCGGACTGCCATGTGCTGCGGTTGCAATGGCCTGAAATTCACGTTGTACCCTTGGCAATTCGTCCGGTGCATCAACAACCTCCATCCGGTCAATCGGCTGACTGACAAAACTGTCGAGGGGAAAAACTGATAATATCGCCCGGGCCATGTCCGGGATGGTGCAGCCATCAACTCGTATGAGAACACGACTTGCGGTTTCATTGGCCACGGAACGGGCTGGAAAATTGCGATCCACCAGCACCAGATCATCACCATGGCCCATTTCTGCAAGCACTGAAAGCAATTCGGCATTGAGAAGCGGATGAATGTTTTTAAGCATGACTGGCCTCCTGGCTGATCTGTTTCAAGGCACAATAAGCTCGTGAATATGCTTTATAAGGCACCCGTTTGGTGCCAAAGGCAATGCTCTTCATACCGCCATCCACTCCGATGAAATAGCGGTCCGGTCTGCTCACTTGCTTAATCCTTCAACTATTCTGGCCAGCGCCAGCATGCCCGGATCGTCGAGGCCAATACTTTTGTCGCCATACATGCGGGCCCTGCCAAGGCGCGATTTTTGCCCGCGAAAATCGTCAAGCGACTGGTTGATGGCTTTTCTTGCGGTATCCAGCAACGCGCCCGGTTGGTCAAGTCCATCGGTTGCCAAACGCATGGCATCCAGCGCATCGAGCACGGTTTTATCGCCAATCGACCCCTTGCCACGCTGCTTCATGGCGTCCAGTGCTCCTGACAACAATGATGATATCTGTGACCATTCAATCTCATTGTTTCCCTTGCAGGTTTTTGCCGCACTCATCAAAGCCGTTGCAAACAGGGTGCCATAACTTGAACCGGAAATGCGGGTGAATTCTTTTGCGCATTGTAACAATGCCATGCCGACATCTTCCGGAAGCTCATCTGAAATTGCCGCAAGGGCCGCCATGCCACGATCAAGCGTAATGCCCAGATCGCCGTCACCAAGCCTGCCGTCGGCTGCATTTAATTC
>QIIJ01000072.1 GCA_003232595.1 Aurantimonadaceae bacterium
CGAAGAAGCTGCTAAACTGGTAATTTCCGCCGGCCTTGTATCACCTGAGTATCATGCTAAAACCAAAGCACTTGCAGATGAGGCCAAAGCAGAAAATGACATGGCCCTTACTGAATAACGTTAGTGTGGAAGTACCCTGGTAATCCCCCGAAAAACCATTGGGTTGACAAGTAGAATTTTCTCACAAAAATGATTGGGGAGATTCCGGTGAAGAAGTCAAGATTTAGCGAAACGCAGATAATGGCAATATTGAATCAGGCTGAGGGCGGTGTTCCTGTGCCTGAACTTTGCCGAGAACATGGTATGAGCAATGCCAGATTTTACAAATGGCGTTCGAAATATGGTGGCATGGATGCATCGTTGATCTCACGCATGAAGGCTCTGGACGATGAGTACAAGCACTTGAAGAGTTTATGAATACCAATGACGACAAAAGGCGGGCTTCGATGCCGTCGACCGGCGCAAATTTCTCACCTGCAATAAATCCTTGAAAACCAGAGAGTGGCTGCTGTTGACGGCATCTATAGAACAAGAGGCATAAATATGGCCAATCAGTATGATGTACTTATTATTGGCGGTGGGCCGGGTGGTTATGTGGCGGCCATTAGAGCTGCACAGCTGGGGCTGAAAACTGCCGTTGTAGAGCGTGAACATCTGGGCGGTATCTGCCTCAACTGGGGTTGTATTCCAACCAAGGCACTGCTGCGCTCGGCTGAGATTTATCATCACATGAATAATGCAGAGGATTTTGGTTTGTCGGCTGATAAAGTCGGTTTTGATATTGAAAAGGTGATTGCCCGTTCCCGCGGAGTGTCTGGCCAACTGGCCAGTGGTGTTGGTTATCTTTTGAAAAAGAACAAGGTCGATGTGATCTGGGGCGAAGCCCGGATATCAAATCCCGGGGAGGTGGTGGTGGCCACCATGGGTAAGGAAATCGAGCAACCGCAGAATAAACCGCCAAAAACCAGTCTGGGAGAGGGGGCCTATCAGGCAAAAAACATCATTGTTGCCACAGGTGCCCGACCTCGAGCTTTGCCGGGGATTGAACCGGATGGAAATCTGATCTGGACTTATTTTGAGGCGATGAAACCCAAAACCATGCCAAAATCGCTGGTGGTGATGGGTTCCGGTGCCATTGGCATCGAATTCGCCTCGTTCTACCGAACCATGGGGGCCGAGGTGACGGTGGTTGAACTGATGCCGCAGGTTATGCCGGTTGAAGATATCGAGATTTCCAATCATGCGCAAAAACAACTGGAGAAATCAGGGATTAAATTCCTGCTGGAGGCCAAGGTGACCGGTGTTGACAAGGGTAAGGGCAATATCACCGCTCACGTGGAATTGAAAGGCGGGACGAAGCAATCAATCACCGCCGAGAAACTCATTTCCGCCGTAGGTGTTGTTGCCAATTCGGATAATCTCGGGCTTGAGGAACTTGGTGTTGCGATGGATCGGGGCATTGTGACCAATGACGACTATGGCCGTACAAGTGTCGATGGTATTCTGGCCATTGGAGATGTGGCCGGTGCGCCGATGCTTGCTCATAAGGCGGAACACGAGGGTGTCATATGTGTCGAAAAGATCGCCGGTCTTAATCCTCATCCGATGAACCGAAAAATGATACCCGGTTGCACCTATTGCAATCCGCAGGTGGCGAGTGTCGGTTTGAGCGAGGCGGCAGCCATTGCAGCTGGCCATGAGGTGAAGGTCGGCCGTTTTCCGTTTATTGGCAACGGCAAGGCAATCGCAATGGGAGAGCCGGACGGGCTGGTAAAAACCGTATTTGATGCCCAAACCGGTCAATTGCTCGGTGCGCATCTGGTGGGAGCCGAGGTAACCGAGCTAATTCAAGGTTTTGTTGTCGCCATGAACCTTGAAACCACGGAAGAAGAACTGATCCATTCAATCTTCCCCCATCCGACTATCTCTGAAACCATGCATGAAAGTGTCATGGATGCCTATGGACTTGCAGTGCACAAGTGAATATCAGTAAAAGGCAGATATCGGCATGAGAACCAATAGTCGGAATTGTCTGATTTTACCGACTGATATAGCAATACGATTCATACCAAGGGCCATGTTCATCAAGGGGCATTGATGGTTACTGTTGTTGACAAAACCGCTGAAGGCACAAAGTTGCGCTCGCGTCACCCGGAAAAAGCACACCGGCCTGATACGCCTGTTCTGCGCAAACCGGACTGGATCAGGGTACGCGCGCCGGGCTCCAATGTTTATGGTGAGACGGAAGGTATTATGCGGGAAAACCGCGTGGTCACCGTTTGTGAAGAGGCGGGGTGTCCGAACATAGGCGAATGCTGGTCACAAAAACATGCCGCCATGATGATCCTTGGTGATACCTGTACCCGCGCCTGCGCCTTTTGCAATGTACGCACCGGAAAACCGGGGCCGATTGACCCTGAAGAGCCTGTCAATGTTGCTAAAAGTGTTGCCGCACTTGGTTTGAATCATGTGGTCATAACTTCAGTGGACCGTGATGATCTGGACGATGGAGGGGCTGAACACTTTGCCAGAACCATCAAGGCAATCCGCAAATATGCACCAGGCACAACAGTTGAAGTGCTGACACCGGATTTTTTACGCAAGGAAGGTGCGCTCAAGGTTGTTGTTGCGGCGAAACCCGATGTATTCAACCATAACCTTGAAACCGTACCATCAAAATATCTGACTGTGCGACCAGGTGCGCGTTATTTCCATTCCATGCGGCTGTTGCAGCAGGTCAAGGAACTGGACCCGACGATGTTCACTAAATCCGGCATCATGGTGGGATTTGGTGAGACCCGCAACGAGATCTTGCAATTGATGGACGATCTGCGGGTGGCGGACGTAGACTTCCTTACGATCGGCCAATATCTGCAACCAACACGCAAGCATCATGCCGTGATGCGGTTTATCCCGCCGGATGAATTTAAATCGCTGGAAACCAGTGCTTATTCAAAAGGGTTTTTGCTGGTCTCCGCCAGTCCATTGACGCGGTCATCGCACCATGCGGGCGATAATTTCGCCAAACTGCAGGCAAATCGACGAACGATGGTTCGATAACATGCCGGCATTTCAGACCCTGCATCCGGTGCGCCACAAGCCGCGCGAAATGTTCAACATTGTTGCCGATATTAGAGCCTATCCGCAATTTGTTCCCATGTGCACCGGCATGCTGGTTCGTTCAGAGCAGGAACGTTTTGGCAAAACGGTGCTGATTGCTGATATGAGTATTGGTTACAAGGCCATCCACGAAACATTCACAAGCCAGGTTATCCTTGACCCGGAAAACCTTGTAATTAAAACAAAATACCTTGAGGGTCCGTTTAAGTACCTGCGAAATGACTGGCGATTTCTTCAATCTGACATTATCCGTGATGACGATTATTGTGATGTTGATTTTTCAATAGACTATGAATTTCGCAACAAGGCGCTTGGTATGTTAATGGGCGCAATGTTCAACCGGGCATTCAGACATTTTACTGCCGCCTTTGAGCAGCGCGCGGATGAGATTTATGGCGCAATACCAGAATGAGTATTGTTATCGCTATTTAAGGGATAATTATTTTTATTGGTCTATTAACGCCGCGTAGATTTAGTTGCGGAGTTGTTCATGAGTTCGGTCGATACCCAAATTGCAGGAAATACTGGCGGAAACCGTCTTGTCAGCAGCCAGTCATTCACCTTGGCATTGTTCACGGTCACTCTATTTGTCAGTGCCTTGTTGCTGTTTTCCGTTCAACCGCTTTTTACTAAAATGGTTCTGCCGCAACTCGGCGGCTCGCCCTCGGTTTGGTCGGTTGCCATGGTGTTTTTCCAGGGTGTATTGCTTGCCGGTTATGGCTATGCCCACATTCTGACCCGCTATACAAAGCCAAAAGTTGCCCTGATTATTCATGCCCTGGTGTTGTTGACGGCTTTTGTAGCGCTTCCCATCACGATATCATCCAATTGGGGAGCACCGCCAGAATCCGGCCAGGCATTTTGGCTGATTGGTCTTTTTTTGGCCTCAGTGGGATTGCCCTTTTTTGCGGTCTCCGCCAACGGCCCACTGCTGCAAGCGTGGTTTTCCAGAACCAGTCACCCCCATGCAGATGATCCTTATTTTCTCTACGGGGCAAGCAATGTCGGCAGTTTTGCCGCGCTGATTTCATATCCGATATTTCTTGAGCCGGTATTTTCCCTTGGTACCCAGGCCTGGATGTGGTCGGCAGGGTTTGCAGTTTTGGCGGTATTGATCGTTTCGAGCGGCATGATTGCCGCCAGAAGTGGTGTAAGTGCAGCAGCCGTTGCTCCAAAATCTGCCTTAAGGGATAATGTACCAACATTGCGCCAGCGCGCCACCTGGGTGGGCCTTGCATTTGTACCATCCGGCCTGCTGGTTGCGGTTACCCAGCATATTTCAACGGATATCGCTGCGGCACCATTTTTGTGGGTCATGCCGCTAGCGCTGTTTTTGCTGACATTTGTTATTACCTTTCAGCGCAAACCCATCCTCAAACATCGCTGGATGAGCAATTTGCTGCCATTTCTGGTTGGCCCTATTCTGGTTTCGCTGTTTGTGACAGCATCAAGTCTTTGGGCGGTCATTGGGACAGTTATCTTGCATTTCAGTGTATTTTTTGTGTCCGCTATGGTCTGCCATGGTGAACTGGTGCGGCGCAGGCCTTCGGCGACCCATTTGACCGAGTTTTATTTGTGGATGTCATTTGGCGGCGTTCTTGGCGGTATATTCACCAGTCTGGTCGCACCGGAAATATTCTCAACCGTTGTGGAGTACCCGCTGTTGATCACGGTTGTCTTTTTATGTCGCAGCGAACTTTATCAGGCATTCACCGGCCCATGGCGGCGCGATATAATGATTGTGTTTGGGATTGCCGGCCTGCTGCTGGTGCCGCGCTTGTTTGGCTTTTCGTTCGATGTTGATACGGAGATTTTCTATTATGTCGCTCTTGGCGGGTTTGCCGGACTGGTTATGCTCAGCCGTGAACTGCCGGTGCGCCATTTAGCCCTTGTTGCCTCTGTTCTGATCATCGGCAGTGTCTACAAGTCGGGGCTTGCCACTGAAAACGACCGCAGCTTTTTCGGGGTGAACAAAATCACCGAAACCCGTGACGGGCAGTACAGGTTGCTGTATCAGGGCACCACCCTTCACGGTGCGGAACGGGTTCGCAATGCCGATGGTACGCCTGTAACCGGAAAGCCGGTTCCCACCACCTATTATTATGAAGGCGGGCCGCTTTATCAGACAATTACCGCCCTGCGCGAAACTCACGGAGGGGTGCTTAATGTGGCAGCTGTCGGGCTTGGTTCCGGCAGTCTTGCCTGTGCAGCCAGACCAGGTGACAACTGGAAGTTCTTTGAAATCGACCCGACTGTTGTGAAAATTGCGAGAGATCCGACCAAATTTCGTTTCATGAGCGAGTGCGGCAAGGATATGCCGGTCATACTGGGCGATGCGCGTTTGACCATCGCCAATGAGGCCAAAGGCGGGTTTGATCTCATCATTCTTGATGCATTTTCTTCTGATGCAATTCCGTTGCATCTGCTGACAAAAGAAGCCATTGGCATCTATCTCGACAAACTATCTGAAAACGGTGCGATTGTTTTCCATATCTCAAACCGCCACATGAGGCTTGCAGAGGTGGTGGCGTCGGTGGCGGCCACTCAGGACATGGTGACATTCAGCCTGTTGAAAATAGCAGACAAAACGGTAAACCGCTTTGATGAATCATCAATTGTAGCGATTATCGCCCGTGACAAGAGTGATCTGGGAAAAATTGCCAGCGAGGGTGTCTGGCGCGAAGTTCCGGTTGAAAAGGCAATAAAACCCTGGACAGATGATTATTCAAATATCATGGCGGCAATCTATCGGCACTATGCGCGGGGCTATGAGAAAAACTAGGTTTTTGTTTCGACCAGATGATTGAGTAATTGCAGGGCCTTGATGACCGTTTGATTGCGGATATCAGTTCGTCCGATGTTGCCAAAACGGCATTCCGCGACTTTTATCGGGAAGTTTGATCCGCCTGTAGCAATATAGACCAAACCTACCAGTTTATCATTGCTGCCACCACCGGGACCGGCAATGCCGGTGACAGCAACAGCGATATCAGCGCCTGAATTTTTCAGTGCGCCAGTAACCATCTTGCCGGCCACAAGTTTTGAGACCGCACCCGGCGGGCCATCGGTATTTTCCAGCGGCACGCCAAGCATTTCGAACTTTGCCCGGTTGGAATAGGTGACAAAGGCGCGCTCAAAAACATCAGATGAACCGGCAATTTCTGTAAGTGCAGCAGAAATCAGGCCACCGGTACAGGATTCAGCGGTTGTCAGACTGAGTTGTTTGTTTCGGCAGGCTTCAAGAACCCG
>QIIJ01000322.1 GCA_003232595.1 Aurantimonadaceae bacterium
TCCGCAAGCAGCCGCTTGAGCTTCGCATTCTCCAATTCCAGCGCCTTCAGCCGCCGGGCTTCCGACACCTCAAGTCCGCCATATTTAGACTGCCAGTTGTACAGCGTCGCCTGTGAAACACCGTGCTTGCGGGCCAAATCAGACGTCTTCGCGCCTGCCGCGCCCTCCTTCAATATCCCAATTACCTGTTCTTCGCTAAACCGTGATCGCCTCATTCTTCCGTTCCTTCTTCTAGGCTCAGACTCTAATTATAAATGGAGGAAATTTAAGGGGTCACGTCACGCCATCGCATTTATGGAAACGGGAGTGTCAAATTAAGCCAAATACAGATGACTCCATTTGATCACAAACCATCGGGCCCGCAGTCATTTGCAAGGAAATCCAGAAGCTTTGTGTAAAATGTCTGTTGATGATTATACATCAACGTGCGTGAGAAGTGATCTGCGCCTTTTAGGGTCAGATACTGGGCTTTCTTGCCAGCTTTCTCCATAGCATTTTTATAATCCTTGTAGTTGAAATACAACACACGCGAATCAACGTCTCCATGTACCATCAACAAAGGAATATTTGCTTTTGACACTTCCTTGATCGGATTGATTCCAATCATACCGCGGCGTTGTGACCACTCGTCGAGTGCTTTTGGCGAATTAGTCCCGCGACGCTTCATATAGACTTTTTCAGGGTCAGCTACCGCAGCGCCAGCGACAGCACATTGATAGATGTTATTTTCACGAGTTGTCGCAACAAGGGCAGCATAGCCGCCGTAGGACCAACCGAACATGGCCATACGGTCTCTATCAACCCAGCCCTTATCGGCCAGATACAACGCTCCATCATCCTTGTCGTCCTGCATCGTCAGGCCATGCTGGCCATAAGCAGAATCAAAGTGATCTTTGCCCCAACCGACAGACATGCGATATTGCGGCTGCAATACCATATAGCCGGCATTGGCCAACAGCTGTCCCCACTCATCATAGGCGATAACCTCATTTACGTGCGGTCCACCATGCGGCATTACAACCAGCGGAAATGGCCCTTTACCTTTGGGTTTGGTCACATAGGCGGGGATTATTTTTCCATCACGCGCCGGATATTTGATAAACTCAACGTCGGAAAGATCGGATGATTTAATACCTGGATTGCGGCTGGCTAGCTTGAACATTTTGTCATTTTTGACCATCCAAAAAGAGCCTGGGTCTTTTGGACCACGATTGGTCACAATCATGGTTTTCCCATCACGAGACCGACTGCCAATACTGACCTGATGAGAATTGGGAATTTGCTTTTCGAGTGATTCGAAAAGAGCCTTTTCCTCCATATCAAACCAATGACGCTCAAATTTTGCACCTGGGTAAATGGCAGCAACCATTTTGGTGTTGCCTGCCCATGACATGGAATGGGTTTGGATGCGTAAGACATCTGCATCGGGATTAGAATAAATCTTTTTACCAAATTTTCCGGTTTTGAAATCGAATTCCCACAGCGCAGCTTTGTCTTCGCCCCGGTTATCAATTACATATCCGATTGTCGGATCATCTTGTTTTATCCCGGCCAAGCCCTGAAAGCCGCCCAATACGCGATATAGATTTTCATGCTTATCAAGATCATAGCGCGCAAATTCCTTCCACGACCCATCGCCCGGCAAGCGATAGTAAAAAATCTGCTCCTTTGTGCCGCCATCAAGGCCAGCGGTGAAACGCGGATAACCGTCATTATCAAACACAGCTGACGGGTATTTCTCATTGCCTTTCATCACCAAAGACCGTCCACCAGTTTCAAGGTTAAAGCGATAGTAGGCACGCGGACGAAAGGCTCGAAACGGATCTACCCCCGTACCGCCCCGATTTGCATTACCTGTAGAAATAAGAACATGATTTGGTTCTTTTGGCAAATTGTTGACAATGCCAAAATCACCGGCCGTCTCGGAGAATTTATTGCTATCCAAGTTGTAAGCGAATGCCTTGTAGCTTCGGACATCCTGTTCGGGTCGCTTGACTGATTTTCTAACGACTTTCCATGCCGTGCCAAAAATATGCTTATCGGTCACCCAACGAGCGCTGATCATTTCCATTGGTTTTGAATTTAACCGGCGCAGAGGCTCCGAAAGATCGTCGGTTTTATAAATCTCCAAGACGTTCTCACCTTCTTTACCCTGTAGCTTCAAGATGAGAAGATGTTTGCCGTCTGGTGACACTTGAACATTGCTAACCTGGTCGCGCAAGGCCCATGTCTCGATTGGTACGGTAGGCGCGGTATTTGCAGATACTGCCGGCCCCATGCCAATAGACAGTGCAACGGCGACTACTGCTGTGAGTATCGGTGCCTTAAGATGTTTCATTTTATGCGCCCTCTATTTCCTGATCCTACTAGCTTCTAACACAAAGCGGTCGCTTAACAAGGTTAAACGACCGCTCCGTTGTGCCTCAATTCAGATGAACGCTTCTAGAACCGGTAATTCGCTGAGAAGAAGAACTCCCGACCGTTAAAGTCGTATCCGTTGCCGATTGGTGTGTTCGATATTGCGAAAACTTCATTGCTATCGACCAGCGGCGGCTCACGATCGAACAGGTTAGTGATACCAGCACGCAAGGTCCATTTATCTGAACGATACCGGACGGCTAGGGTGTGCGTGAAGTAATCGCCAGCGAAACCTACATCCCGGCAGAATACACCGTCACCCGCTACAGGAAAAGCGCTGGTCGGTGGTGCGATGCCACCACCGGTACAGGTATCACTTTGGAAGCCGGTAGGAAGACCGTCAGGACCGTTGCCAAATGCGTCGCTGAGCGGATCGATACCATCAGCCTGCTGCTCGACCGCGCCAATATAACGGGTCTGCCAGGTGATGAGGAATTTATCGATCTCGGCCGTGAAGGTTGCCCGACCAGTCCATGATGGAAAGCCAAATTCACCCGCATTTTCATTGAAGCTCGCATTGCCATTATCGTCGATAAATAGCGTACTGCGTTCGATCAGATGGTTTGCACGAACATTCAATCCAAGATCGACCGGCATTCCAAATAGCACGACCTCTTTACCAAAGGAGGCGTTAATGTCGACACCGCGAACAGATTCTTCGTTCAGGTTGATGAAGCCGCTTCGGATGGCCGAAATGAACTGCCGCGGATCATTGACCGCATCAAAGTCAATACGATCGCAAAACTCGCTCCGAGTACCGTCCTGCCTTGCGAAACAGTCATTCACAATGAACTGGGCGGTAGGCTCGACAACAGCACCCTTAATCTTGATGTCGAAATAGTTCACATTCAAGCTGACATCATACCCGTCGCCAAATGTTTCCTCGAATGCTGCACCGGCGGTAATTGATCGGGAATTTTCCGGTTCGAGATCAAACGTTCCGCCCGTAGTGTTCTCGGCAGATGTTGTCTGGATCGTATTCATGTTCTGCGGGTCGATACCAACGCGGGTAGGATCGCGTCCTTCACGGACACAATTGGCAAGAATGACCGGATCGCGCGTTTCACGCGCAGGGTCATACGCGCCACCGGGCCCGAGGCCACCGACAGGAACGGCGCACGGATCAAGGATCGTAGCAAAACCCGACTGCCCAGCAAGAAAATTCTCGCGCAGATTCGGGGCACGGAACGATGTACCGTAGCTAAACTTAAGCAACAGCGGACTGATTGGGCGCCAGCCTGCCTTAATCGAGTAAGTTCCAGCCGTTCCGTAAAATTGCTCATCGGTAATCCGGCCCGAAAGATTGAGGCTCAATTCTTGAACCCAAGGCTTGTCTGCCTGAAGCGGAACATCCAATTCAAAAAACGCCTCCCGTATCCACTTGCTGCCTACCGCCCCTCTATCCGCCGCGAAAGCAAAGAAAAGGCCATTCGATGCAACAGCGTTTGGAGAGGAGTTGATCCTGTCCTTACGGTACTCGGCACCGACTACGAACGCTACATCGCCGGCTGGCAGCGAGAAGAGGGCACCGGTCGCAAAACCCGATATCAGTATCTGTTCGTAGGTAGTGTTGAAAGCACGGACACCGAACAGATAGTCGCGTTCTGCCTGAGTCAGATCGCCGAGCTCCCTGCCGATAACAGTATCAGCAAACAGATTCACGGGCACACAGCCCTGAGTCAGATCGGGCAGCGCCAGATCCGGATTCCTCAGCCCTGCTGCATTACAAGCGCCGCCAGTGAGCGGCGGGAACCGAACGTTCTGATCGAAATCGTCGGCAATGCCGTCACCTGGGCTGTCGGGGATATCATCCCCGTTAGGATCAGTGTCGTTATCGATGATACCATCGCCGTTGAAATCGGCCGTCGGATCAATACCGAGTGCAAAGGCGAGCTTGTCTTCGCGAATACCGCGACGGGTCGACCGACCCTTCGATAACGAATAAACGCCCGCAATTTCGAAAGTCCAGCTCGGACTGATAAAGGGAAGATCGCCCTTTACACCAAAAACACCGCGATACTGCTCCTGCGTCACGGCCACATTGTTCCGGTCACCCCGAATTGAGACGACTGGTACAACGGGCAAGCTAAAGCCTGCATTATTCCCCGGATTGCCGAGGATACCCACTTCGGCAGCAGCACAATCGTTATTGGCGAGGTTACAAGGGTTGAAAGGATTGCCGCCCGGTACGGTCGGGAAAAGCTGAGGAAGACCGGTGTTTTCCGATTGGATTTCAGCGCGGCTATAATTTGCTTCGAAAAATGGCGTGATATTCGCCTCTCCCGGGAAAGTATATTCGCCGTATGCCAAGACGTTATACAGCCTTTGCTCACTGAGGAACGTCTGGTCCGGGTTGGCCCCGTTGCGATTGAAATCCTGAAAGTCGATATCGCGAACGCCATCGCCATCGGCATCAAGATCGTTACCGCCAGGGTTGAACACATTGTAATTCGTGATCCCAGAATTGCCTGGACCGTCCACATAAAACAGGTTTGCAAACCTCTGGAACGGGCTAACAAGACGGCCAACCTGACTGGTCACCTTACAGGGATTTTCTGAAGTGGTCAGACCGGAACGGGACTGTAGGCGAGCATTGCTACGCACATCGATAGTCCGGATTTCGCCGCTGTCGGTGATTTCATAATGCGTATCGCATCCAGCAAGAAAGTCCCGGTCGCGCAGCCTGATCTCGTCGCGATAGGCATATTCCCCGCCGACACCAAAGAAACCGCGATCGGTGTTGAAACCCCACGCACCGCTAATGGTGTAATCGTCGCCGCCGCCCCTAGGGTTATAATTGCCGGAAGTAAAAATTTCCGGGCCGTCGAAATCCTTACGCAAAATAATGTTGCCGACACCCGCCACGGCGTCGGAGCCATAAACCGACGACGCGCCATCGAGCAGCAAGTCGAAGCGCTCGATAAGAGAGGACGGAATCAGGTTGATCGAAGGGTTCGCAGGCGCACCTTCAACGCCAGCAGGTGCCAAACGGCGACCATTGAGGAGAAGCAGCGTACGATCAGCACCCAAGCCGCGCAGATTGAGCGTTTGCGAACCAGGGCCGTTATCCAGCACAAAGCCCTGGAATGTCGCATCAATTTGCTGGCCAGATGCAGATTCAGAACGTTGCAGGATTGTTGACGCATCAAACAAACCAGCATCCTGCGAATCTTCATTTTGTATCACCTGGAGTGGCGAGATG
Organism: Aurantimonadaceae bacterium; assembly: GCA_003232595.1. Classification (GTDB taxonomy): domain Bacteria; phylum Pseudomonadota; class Alphaproteobacteria; order Rhizobiales; family Rhizobiaceae; genus SZUA-100. The sequence continues at coordinate 5,621 of QIIJ01000322.1, forward strand.
CTTGAAAAAGTATCTCTCTTGATGCGCGAACCTGTCACAACGATAGTGCCGGCTGACCCGTCATCTTCGGTTACATCTGTCACCTCATCAACTACAACTTCAGTTTGCTCTTCTTCCTCGGAAGTCACTTGAGCATGGGCAGACGTCGCCAAGGCAACACCAGTTAACATGCTTGTACCGATTAATAGACTTTTCAAAATTCTGTTACTCATGGATTATCCCCTCTAAATCGACCGCCTGCCGAAAACTCGACAACACCCTAGATCACTCGACAACACCCTAAGCTCATATGTCGAATGTTTTATGAAAACTGCGATATTGCGTGGGATGGTTACAGCCGAATATAATAATTGCAACTGCGTTTCACCACTTCTTCAACTCCTGTGGCTATTGTGTCACTATCCTATTATGAACCTATCATGAAGCAAATTTTCGCTGCTGATATACGCTCTAACAGAGCATTTCTGCGGAGTTACATGCCTTGGACTATATATTGGCGGGAGTTGTTTTTTCGAGTCGTAGCTGCATTTGAACTCGGCAATAAGACAACATAATACAAATCTGGCTTTGCGATTACTAGCGCTGGACAAACGGTTGGAAGCAGTTTTGGATAACGAATCGATTTCGCCATATTCCACTCCCTATCGTCCGAATCATAAAATGAGTTAGCGATTGTCTGTCATTCTACTTCTTTTGTTTGCTTGGGCTCTCCCGGCAGATCAATATCAATAATAGTTACCGTTCCCCTGAGGCCACCGCGACGTATTATTTTATTAAATTTCTGCTGATGTTCGCGAAGCAATCTTGCTATTGCCGTTGGTACCTTCACTCCTTTTGGTATTCCATCTGAAGTAACGTAACCGTAATTTGGGTCGCGCTCACCATTGGCTAAATCGGCAATGTCCGATTCATAAATTTTAGGTAGCACATCGGATGTTTTGTCCATGATCGAAGTAACATCTTTTTCAGCGTATTTGCGCAAATGACTTTTCAAATCATTTGGCCATCCAGAGAAAAAATGCGGGCGCGCCTCTTCGAATATTTTCGATACCAACAGCGTCTTCCCAGATTTCTGTATACCCCGTAATGAGTTGACGAACTCTTTTGCTGCATTATCCAACAGGTCGCTTACATTGCTAGCTTTGAATGCTTCGCCCTGAATGGAAGGGCCGCCAATTTCGCCTCGAAAAAATCCATAGATCACTTT